>JBPEXE010000034.1:0-6631 GCA_052031955.1 Saccharimonadales bacterium (SeqCode) | reverse complement strand
CCCGAAACGGTGGCCAACACATTGCGCGGGCGCCTTGACCGACGACGGCATACGGCCGTATTGGGTGGTCTCGATATGACTCGTGCCCAGGCACGGAAGCTCAATAACATGGTGGCTATCTCATGCGGTACAGCAACTCACTCAGCAATTTTGGCGTCGTACCTGCTTGAGGATATTGTCGACATACCATATGCGTCTGAGCCAGCCTCTGAGTTCTTATATCGCAAACAGCATTTTGATCCGAAGCGGACACTCGGCGTTGCGGTCTCACAGTCGGGTGAAACTGCCGATACAATTGCCGCGGTCAACAAACTTAACTTACTGGAAGTCCGTACGCATGGCATCGTAAATGTGATTGGCTCGAACATCTCACGTATTACCGATGGGGGGACCTATCTCTACAGTGGTCCCGAAATTTCGGTAGCCTCAACCAAGGCATTCACATCAATGGTCGTTGCCCAGATGCTCCTGGGGCTACGCTTAAACGAACTCCGTGGCCGTCCAATCAAAAACAACAAAGCGACCGTCGCCACTCTCCATCAATTACCGGATGCTCTCAAGGCTGCCATACACACCCTCCAACAACCAGCCGAAACTGAGGCCAAGGCGCTCCATACATTTGATAAGGTTATGTTCCTCGGTCGTGACACACTCTACCCGGTTGCGCTTGAAGGGGCGCTCAAATATAAGGAAATTACTTATATACCTGCCGAGGCCCATCCGGCCGGCGAGATGAAGCACGGGCCACTTGCCTTGGTGGATGAAGATATGCTGGTGATTTATTTGGTGCAAGAAGGCAGTTTGTACGAAAAAAGTATTTCCAATCTGCGCGAGATTGAGGCCCGTAAAGGTCGTGTGCTTGTGATAACAGATTCAAAAGAGCTCGCATCTCAGCACGATCACGCCCTGCTCGTACCGAAATCACCGCCTCAAATTGCACCACTTTTGTTTAACGTAGCTCTTCAATTTTTGGCATACTACACTGCGATTGCGCGGCACCGCAACATCGACAAACCACGCAACTTGGCAAAAAGTGTGACTGTGGAGTAGGGTTGTTTTTTACCCTGTTTCACTCCATACTGTAAGCATTAGAATTAACCCTCGGCCCATGTACGCATGTGCTGATTTATAAGAGGACGATCGGTTGGGGATTAGTCTGGTACCTACGTATCCATCAAAGTGGTATACGCGCAGCAACACCGCGACTGCGCTGTTAAGTTTAGCCGTAGCCATCTATTACGGGGTGTATGAATTTGTCCTCACCTCGCAGGATGACACGAGCGGTATTACATTCCAGCTCGCAATTATAGCCGCCGCACACGCCTTATATGGTTTGACGCTCTATTTCGTTCTGTCAGCGCATCATCCAAAACTTGGTGGGTTTATTGGCTTTCTATTGTTCTTCTTCATGGCTGGCTACTCGTTCTGGATAACCAAAGATGTCACCAATACATATTTCGCGCTTCTCGTAATTGCCGGCTTACTGAGCGGCTTATATGGCTGGTTGATGTCTGCCGTGCTCAATGCCAGCGTCCTGACACTGCTTGTCATGATTCAAACCGGTGATATTAGTGTCAATGAGAGCTATTCAGCGCTTCAGCTGGTTATCTACGGAATCGTTTCAGTCATGACCATCTTGCTGTGGTCGTCAGCCAAAGAGGATGATGGTGAGTTCGCCATGCCTCGACCCAAAGCAAAAAAGATTTCAACCAAAAAAGGTGTCGCATCGGCACAGAATCTAAGCACTGATATATTGATTAACTCAATCACGGATGGTGTTGCCGTTGTTAATTCTGTCGGTGCCATCGAGACCTTTAACCCAAGTGCTCAACAAATTACCGGCTGGTCGAATGAAGAAGCTGCCGGCCTGGATCACCGCTCTGTGCTCATCTTGACCAACCAAGAAGACCAGGTCTACACCGATCAAATGAATCCAATCTCAAAAGCACTGACAAGCGGCAAGCCGGCCTCTGATAATACGGCAAAGCTGCAAACGCGCTCCAAGAAATTTCTTGAGGTTGATTTGCTAGCCTCACCAATTATGGAGGGCGATCAGGTGTCAGCAACGATTGTTATATTTAGGGATGTCTCCAAACAACGTAGTGAGGAGCGTCAGCGCGCCGAATTTATCTCCACCGCCTCGCACGAGATGCGAACACCAGTTGCCGCGATTGAGGGTTACCTCGCGCTGGCACTCAATGACAAAGTGTCCAAAATCGATAGCTCCGCACGTGGTTATCTCGACAAAGCCCATGCCTCAACTCAACACTTGGGCAAACTGTTCCAGGACCTGCTAACCGCCGCTAAGTCCGAGGATGGCCGCCTTACCAACAACCCAACAGTGGTTGAGCTTGGCCAATTGCTTGATGAGCTGATAGAAGGCGCGCGATTTACGGCCGAGAAAAAGGGATTGCTCATGGAAGCAGACTTTGGTGAAGGCGGAGGCATGAGTGCGACTATGGATGCGACCAGCACTGCTCAATCAACAGTCGGCATGAATGCCGTGCGACCACTCGTATACGTTTTTGTGGACCCTGAGCGCCTAAGAGAAGTGATTACGAACTTGTTTGATAACGCCGTGAAGTACACCGAGGAGGGCAAGGTCAGTATCGGCATGCACATGGATGAGAAACAAGCCACGATTCATGTGAGTGATACCGGCAACGGTATCCCAAAAGAAGATATCCCACACTTGTTCCAGAAATTCTACCGAGTCGACAACTCAGCCACACGCCAAGTTGGTGGTACCGGCCTTGGGCTTTTCATTAGTCGCAAGATTATCGAGCTTTACAACGGACGTATTTGGGTAGAAAGTAATCTAGGAGAGGGTAGTACGTTCTATATTTCGCTACCGCGCATCAGCAACGAACGAGCACAGGAGCTCATGCGCATTGAAGCCCAAAAACAGACACCTCTCAAGGCGCAGCCCGCCGTCGCAGCACCGGGCGACACAATGTCCCCAGCTGTGGCAGGAACAACCCCGGCTCAGCCGGTGCCTCAGCCCGCTCAAGCCACGCCTGTGGCAGCCCCGGAAGTTCAGCAGCCTAACGGGGGATAACTGTAGTATTGATATAACGCTAATGTTTAGTACAATAGGTGTAACATGACAAAATTGATGCTCGTCGAGGACGATAACAACTTACGCGAAATCTATGGGGCTCGACTTCAAGCCGAGGGCTATGAAATTGTGAGCGCAAAAGATGGCGAAGAGGCCCTGGCCCTTGCCGTCAAAGAACGTCCGGATCTGATTATTTCTGACGTCATGATGCCAAAGATTAGCGGCTTCGATATGCTTGATATTCTGCGCTCAACCACCGAGACGAAGCACACCAAAGTGATTATGATGACGGCCCTCAGCCAAAAAGAGGACCAAGAACGTGGCGAAAAGCTCGGTGCCGACCGTTATCTTGTTAAATCACAAGTAACCCTTGAGGACGTGGTGAACGTTGTATCTGAAGTATTGAGCGGTGCCCCTGCCGCTGAAGAGCCTGCTCCGGCACCTGCACCTGTTGCCGCACCGGCCCCAGCGCCTGCACCAGAACCAACCCCAGCAGCACCAGCTCCGGCACCTGCACCCGAACCAGTTGCGCCAGCGCCAACACCTGATCCGGTCATGCCTGCGCAACCCGCGCCAGGAGGCGCGGTCGAGGACCCAAAAACGGAGGCTCCAGCCCAGCCTAGTCAGGCGGCATCGGAGCCAAACGCAGAAGCAACAAACGCGGCACTCGAATCACCGGCACCAACGCCGTCAGTTACGCCTGCGGCGCCAGCTGCCTCTCAGACAGTTCCACCTGTACCTGCATCACCACCTGCTAGTGCAACACCAGCCGCTGGACCAGCACCAACCGCTCCGGCAGCTCCCGAGGCTCCAGCAGCCGACCCAACAGAAGCTGAAACTGCATCTACCAACGAAAGTCCCGATACCGATGCTGAGGGACCCAGCCCTGCAAAACGCAAAGGCAAGGTGATTGAGCCAATCTCTGATCCGAGTACAAAACCAAACATCAACGACCTCCTCGCCAAGGAGCAAGCCTCAGAAGCCGGTGCTGTAATCGCACCCTCCCAGGCCGGGCCGACGATACCACCAGTCGAGGAGACAAGTCCTGCAACCGCAACTCCCGAGATTGTTTCTCCGGTTGATGTGAGTCCCATTACATCGCCAGCCGACATAAACACACCTGCACACATTGAAATTGATGTTGATAAGAGCGGTGCCGAGACTGCATCCGAAGAGCAAGATGAGATAAATGAACAAATTCAACAGTTTGTTGATCAGCAGACGAAAACCGTGGAAACTGGTGAGTCTCCATCAGAAATGACGACGGATGAGAATCAGCCTGCCATGCCTGCACCAGAGGCTCAGCCGGCATCGACCGCCGATGCCGCCCCCGAACCAACAGCCCCGGCCGCGCCCGCAGCACCGCAGCCAAACCCTGCTCCAGTCACACCGCCGCCAGCTGCAACACCGCCCGCAACACAGCAGCCGGCCCCTCAGGCCTCGCCAGCTGCACAACCGCCTGCGAGCGCTCCACCCGAAACGCCGGAGCGACCAAGCGACATCAGTCTTTAACTGATATTATTGCTTCATGAGGCTCAATAAATACATTGCCCAAGCAACCGGATTATCACGACGACAAGCCGACCAACAGATAGAGGACGGCATCATTCGAATTAATGGGCAAGTAGCAACGCTTGGCATGCGGGTAAACGACGGCGATGAAGTTACCCAGAATGGGCACAAAATCACACCCCAAGAAACCCTCACCTTATTACTTAACAAACCGGAAGGCTATGTGAGTTCACGTCGCTCCCAAGACGAGAAACCAACAGTCTACGACTTACTACCCGATACATACAAAACTCTTAAAGTCGCCGGACGTCTGGATGCCGAAAGCTGCGGCTTGATGATAATGACAAATGATGGTCAACTTGCACATCAACTTATGCATCCGTCAAATTTTAAGAAGAAAGTCTACCATGTTTCGCTCGACCATGAGCTAACAGAAGCTGACTTAAAAGCCATAGAAACCGGCGTTGATATTAGTGACGGGGTGAGTAAGTTCAAGGTTGAAAAAAATAAAAGTGGGCTATGCGTAACCATGGAGCAAGGGAGGAATAGGCAAATTCGACGAACCTTTGGTGCGCTCGGATATACAGTGACTTTTTTGCAACGAGTGTCGATTGGACCATATAGACTCGATGATCTCAAAGAAGGTGACTACAAGCCCGTAACTGATTCTAGCAGCTAGGCAGCGTCGTGTTTTTGCTCGGCCTGGAAGAATGCGCTGTGCCCGGCACGCAACGCTGATTTGCTGGCATTCGTGTGTGTATAAAACACGCCTGATGATGAAAATGGGGGTACTTCAATGCCCAGCAGGTCTACTTCGTTTTCTATGAACGCTCCGAGAAGTGCATGCCCGATACGGGCAAGTTTTTTATGGTTCGCCATCTCCATGCCAACCAAGTGAACAGAACCCAATAAGCCATCCTTCTCGATACGGTCTCGAAACGCAGCTCTCAGGGCAGCCTTGAAGTCGTCATAGTCTACAAGCTCTGCACGGCTCTTATGGTCAACACCCCATTGCCGGAACTGGTCCTTTCGCATAACAAGAGTGAGTGAGTCAGTACCGGAAGGCATATGTTCAAAGCCCAGTTTCTTGTAGGTTGCTTCATCAAGCTCGTCACCGCGCGCCACGTCAATGCCGTATCGAGCTACGAAGTCCAGAACATCGCGTCCATACCCATCAATGTCGTTCATGCCGTATTCGTGAAGCTTGATACCAATAAACTCGTCTCGTGCCGTCAAGCCGATAATCATCTCTTCCTCGTCTGGTGTCCGTTCGCCGACGATTTGAGTGCCGGGTTTGTCTGGTTCGCTTGCGCTTCGTACGACTGTAGTGATTTCACGATTGATATTTGGATCATTCTTATCCCAGAGGTAGCCAATTACATCTCGATGAAGCACCTGGGCGCCGGCGTTACCGTAATCTCGCGCCTCATCATATGTCATTTTCTTTATAGGTTGCGCTTCTGGTACCTTCCTTGGGTCGGCCGAATATACCGCATCGACTTCCTTAAACACCTCGTAGGTACTGGCACCGAGGGCAACCGAAACAGCGGCACCAATCACATCTGTACCGCTTCGAGACAAGACAACCGTCTCGCCATCCTGTGTACCACCGTAGCCACCGATGATATAGCGCTTCGATGTATCTGCCATAGCTTCACGCAAGAGGCCGGATGTTTTTTCGAGATCAACTTTCGGATTGTTCCGCTCATCTCCGGTTCCGGACTGAAAGTGTATAACCTCACGTGGATCGAGGAAAACAGCACCCGTGTGCAGAGCGAGGAGTTTAGCAGCCATAATCTCACCCTGAATAACGGTCTCTGCCTCAGAAACCGACCGCGCTGTCCACAAATCATCACGAAATATGTTGAGCTGTTCTTCGCGCGCTTCGTCGCTCTCAAAAATGTTATGACGACGCGCCACCCAGTCATGCTCAGTAATAATATTCTCGAGCAACGCCTCGTCACCTGATGCGTAGTAGTCAAATAACTTGTTAGTGATTTTTTCGCCGGTATGTATGCCTTCTGGCAAATCAAGCTCAACAGCACGCGACACGCTCATCTG
>JBPEXE010000033.1:0-2814 GCA_052031955.1 Saccharimonadales bacterium (SeqCode) | reverse complement strand
ATGGCTATGTTGCCAAAGCAGGGCAGACGTCATACAAACGCTACTCGTTTGAAAACGAGTCCGCAGAAGATATCGATGTAGGTGCCAAAATTGCACGTCGGAATTATGCATTTCAAATGAGTAGCAACAGCTTAGTTACAGCGGTTGATACCGGGTCCGGTATATTCGTCAAAAATATTGAAGTTGAACATACATTTCTTTCCGACAGAGCAGTCCAAATATCGGACTGGATTCTTATCCCGGATGGTACGCGTGTAGCAGCCCTGGTGAATGGCTCGCTGCATATCTACGACACCTATACGGGCGAAGGCGGTGAGGTAGCACCTGGCTTTACGCCGCAAGGAAGCGACCAAAGCCGGCTCGGCTACTCCCGAAATGGCACACTCTTTAAGTATGCAAAGTCTGGCGGGAACTTGTACGCCAAGATATATGACACAGTTTCAGGAGAAGTGTCGGAGCTCGATAGGACGGTGATACGACTTGATCGTATGGGCAGTTTCAATGCCAATTCGATTAGTCCCGATGGCACATCAATTGTCTTCATCGCCACGATAAATGACCTTCAAACTTTGCAATTACTGTCACTAAACAGTTTTGTTCTCAGAACTGTCTATGTTGCTGAGCCGGGCAATCAACCAACCGAGTTTATGTGGTCTGATGATTCGAACAATATTGCCGTCTATGAATCCGGATCCAGCCCGCGCCTGAGTAATCTCAAAGTCGGAACACTCGAGAAAGAAGTTGCTGTCGAGTCGGCAGGCGGTATGGCGAACTTGTCATGGTCGCCTGATAAGCAGTTTATTGGGTTTGTGCGCGGTGGAAAAATGCAGGCTGTGAATTTGGAGACCAATGACGTGATTGATCTTATCGATTCGGCGGGCGCCAGTGATGTGACCGGCTGGTTTCAAAACTAAGGTACAATGAAATCATATGGCATCGGTGTTTACTCAAATTATTAATGGCGAGATTCCCTCATTCAAACTCTATGAAGATGAATATTGTTTTGCCTTTCTCGATATCCATCCACTCCGCGAGGGCCACACGCTGGTTGTTTCAAAGCGAGAAGTAACTCAATTCTTTGAATTATCAGAAGACGAGTTGGCTGGGCTGATGAAGGGCGTTAAAAAAGTTGCTGAGAAAATTAACCAGGTGTACCAGCCGAAGCGTGTTGCCGAGATGGCGCACAGCTACGGCGTTGAGCACGTGCATATTCATCTGTTGCCAACAAATACGTATGCGGAGTTTAAGCAGGCCGTGAGCGATCACGGGGATATGGATGAGAGCCAGGAGCCTGACTTTGCAGCGCTTGAAGCCGTTGCGAAAAAACTAACAATTAGTTAGGTGGTTGTGATTGGTTTGAGTTGTCTTGAGCTGGTGGACTCTGGGGTGTAATGGTCTGCCCTGGTTGCGCCTGTTGAACCGGTGCGCCCGGTTGAAAAGGCTCCTGCGTGGTTGTCTCATTTTCGACGGTTCGTGACTTCTTCCACTCAAGGATGATAAACACAATTCCTGCAATAGCGAGCAAACCGGCTGTTACGCCGGCAGCAATAATTGGTACAGAGTTTGACTTCTCTTCCTCTTCAACAACCTCTTCCACAACCGCGTTCGGGTCGGTATACACTTCGATTGAGTCGCTGGTTAACACAGTGCCATCAGGAAAGGCTGCAGTCACTGTAGCGGTGTAAGATTTGTCTGTAGCGTAGTCCATTGCCAAATCAAAAGTAAACACGCGTGTTGTCTTGGGCAGCACATTGCCATTCGAGCTGAGCGTAACCGTCTTTACCACGGCCCCGCGATCGTCAGAAACTTGCACTTCAAAGGCATCGGGTCGAACAGCATAGTCGCCTGTGTTTTTTATCGCAACGTCAAAACTACCGGTGAGTTTTGAGGCATCTTCGTCCGTTTCAAATGCGCCGGTAAACGATTCGTATTCGGCCTCGGTCTTTTTATCCGCCGGGTTTACATCAAGAAGCACAATTGAGCCAAGGGCATGCGAGACATCAGCGCTCGAACCACTAATCGTAGCCGTTCCACGGATCAATCCATAGTACGTTTGTGACTTTGCATCCGCAGGAATGTCGATGGCAAAGCGCGTGCTTACTGTCTCACCGGCCTTGATAGAAACGGGTATTTTGCCGTCGAACCAACCCGACATATCATAGTCAGGGTTCTCTCCACTTAGATCCGGTATGCCATCTGCGCCGGGCACAAAACTGTCATAGGTAAATGTGATGCGTGTGTCCTCTACGCTCACGTTTGTGTAATCTAGGGTGAGCGTAATACGTTCGCCCACGCTACCAGATGTAGTGAGCAGGGCAGGCGATACGCGCAAGATATCCGCTTCTTGTGCCAAGATTTGAGCGACCGGGAACGCAATAGTGAAGGCCAATGCTAGCAAGAGCCCGCGTAAGAATCGTTTAGACATCAGTGTATAACCCACATATTACTTACGCTTATTCTAACAGAAAACTAATAAATCTCTACCGAGAAGCCACCGCCGTTACCAACCACAAATGCGGGCGTTCCGGTGAATGTAAGTGTGTAATCCCAGGCGCCGGTTTTTGGGAAGGCTGCCCGGGGGATGGATATCTCACATGTTTTTGAATTACTGATCGTGTTTGACCGTTCGACGCGCTGACTGCCTTGAGTGAACACATAACTACATGTTCCGGTGTGCGGGAGGGCACTGGTTTGAGAGACAAACACATTCTCTCCGTCAAAATTTGCACCGCCTTTAAGAAAGCTAAACTCATCCGGCCTTACCAAAACGGGGATGCCGGTTGTTGACGCGCTGGTTTGTCCATCGAAGCTTTC
>JBPEXE010000032.1:0-11404 GCA_052031955.1 Saccharimonadales bacterium (SeqCode) | reverse complement strand
CTGTGAGCGGTGAAATCAGCGAGCAAAGCATTGCTGAGAATCTCTACGCGCCCGACATCCCACCGGTTGATTTGATGATTCGTACCAGTGGCGAGAAACGCATCAGTAACTTTATGCTGTGGCGTATGGAATATGCAGAAATGGCCTTTACAGACACGCTCTGGCCAGACTTCAAAGGCCAGGAGCTAACGGAGATAGTTGATGAATTTAATGCACGAGCACGCCGTTTTGGTGCATAATAGGCATAAGAAATTACGAGAGGGTAGGTTCAGTAGATGATTATTCTGGCAATTCTGTTTTTCATTATCTTAATTGTGGTCCATGAATATGGTCACTTTTTGGCCGCCAAGCGCAATGGCGTTGAAGTTGAGGAGTTTGGTATTGGTTTTCCGCCCAAAATTGCCGGCAAGACTTTTGGCAAAGGCATTTGGCGTAGCTACTACACGATAAATCTGTTACCGCTGGGCGGCTTTGTGCGGCTTAAAGGTGAAGCCGATGCCGACACCGCCAAGGGAACATATGGCGCGGCTTCTTTCTGGAACAAAACCAAGATAATCCTCGCCGGCGTTTTTATGAACTTGGTAATTGCTTGGCTGATATTCACTGGCCTGGCAATAACCGGCATACCGTCGTTAATCGAAAATCAGTATTCGCGTGACTCCGCAACTACGGTGAAAGAGTTTGTAGCAGTCGGGTTTGTGTCTGAAGACTCGCCGGCGGAAGCCGCAGGGCTCGAAGTTGGTGATCGGATTAGTTCGGTTGGCGGCACTGAAACCAAGACAAGCGACGACTTGTTTGATGCCACCGAGGCGAATGCCGGGCAAGAGGTTGAGATTCTCTACGTTCGTGATGGTCAAGACGGGAGCGTCACTGCCACGCTCAACAGCGAGGAGAGTGACGAGCCATATCTTGGCGTCGGTCCGGCGGACATATTTGTAAATAAGTACTCAGTTTGGGAAGCGCCGATCATCGGTGCGGGCACAACACTCCAACTTGCCAAAGAAACCTATAAGGGGCTCGGCAATTTAGTGAGTAGTGTGGCGGGCGGGGAGTTTTCCGAGGCTGCCGACAACGTATCGGGCCCGGTGGGTATCTTTGTGATCCTCAACAATGCCTCGGCATTTGGTTTTGAGTTCCTTATCTTCTTCATTGGTATTATCTCACTGACACTGGCAATCATGAATGCCTTGCCGTTGCCGGCACTCGACGGGGGTAAATTGGCTGTGAGCGGCTTCTATAAGCTGATGAAGCGGCCTCTCACCAAAGAGACTGAGTCGGCAATTCATGGCACCGGCTTCGTGGTGTTGATTCTGCTTGTTTTACTGATTAGCTACGTCGACATTCAGCGGTTCTTCTAATGGCTGAGTTTAATAAGCCACTCCAAGACAAAGACATCACTTGGGGGATTTTTGCCTCGTTTGGCGTTGGTGTGGCGGCATTTTTGGGTTCAAGAATTCTGGTTGGCTTCCTGATTGCCGCGATTGCCGGCTCACGTGGACAAACGATAAACGAGTTTTTCGGTGAAGATAATTTTATGCTGAGCTTCGTGATTGCTTTGGCTGTGTCGGTCATAACGACTCTCATCGTGATGGCCTATATGAAGCGCAAAGACTTTTGGCGTCGGGTGGGACTACGGAAAACAAGCCTCGATGACCTTCTCACGGCGCTGCCGACCTATGCCGCATATTTTTTGGCTGCTTTTATCGCCAATATTGCACTCGCCGCATTCTTTCCGGAGGTTGATTTTAATATCGATCAGCAAACTGGATTCGAAGATGCATCCGGCCTAGCACTCGCTTTGGCATTCCTGACGTTGGTTGTTGTGGCGCCATTCTTTGAGGAGCTTCTGTTTCGTGGCTTCATCTTTCGCGGCTTAGCGGCAGCCAGTTCATTTTGGCCGGCTGCAATCACCACCAGCTTGCTGTTCGGTTTGGCCCACGCCAGCGCATTCGAAACGTCGCAATTAGCTCTTGTGATTGATACATTTCTTGTCGGTATGGCAGCATCTTGGCTGACCTGGCATACACGCTCAATTGTGCCGGCCATCCTACTTCATGGCATAAAAAACTTTATGGCGTTTGTATTTATCTTTATAATTGAAACCAATTCGCTATGAGGATGACACAACTTTTCACCAAGACGCGTAAATCGGCGCCCGCCGACGAAGTGTCCAAGAATGCTCAGCTGCTGATTCGCGCAGGCTATATTCATAAGGAAATGGCCGGTGCATACGCCTATCTGCCGCTTGGTTTGCGCGTGTTCAATAAGGTGGTGCAGGTTATCCGCGAGGAAATGAATGATCTTGGCGGACAAGAACTAATTATGACAACACTGCAACGCCCTGAGCCATGGCAGGCAAGTGGGCGCTGGGATGATGAGGTCGTTGATATTTGGTTTAAGACCAAACTTGCGAGCGGTCATGATGTTGGTTTGGCAAACACTCACGAAGAAGCTCTGACTGACATGATGAAGCAGTATGTCAGCTCATATCGTGACTTGCCGTTCTACCCGTATCAGTTCCAGACAAAGTTTAGGAACGAGCTCCGAGCAAAGAGCGGTATTATGCGTGGCCGAGAGTTTGTAATGAAGGACATGTATTCGTTTTCAACTGACATCAATCAGCATGAAGCTTTTTATGAAAAGTCGAAGCAGGCATACATGCGAGTCTTCGACCGGCTTGGTATCGGTGATATTACGTTTCTGACTTTTGCGAGTGGTGGAAGTTTCTCCAAGTACTCACATGAGTTTCAGACAATTTGTGACGCTGGCGAAGACATTGCGTACTTGGACCGTGAAAAGAAAATGGCAGTCAACGAGGAAGTTTATAACGATGAAGTGCTGGCCGATTTGGGGCTCGATAAGTCTCAGCTCGAGCAAGTGAAGGTTGCCGAAGTGGGTAACATCTTTACGCTCGGCACCAAGTTCTCTGATGCACTCGACTTGAAGTTTACAGATGAAAATGGCGAGCAGCAGTCTGTCTTTATGGGAAGCTATGGGATTGGTCCGGCTCGAACCATGGGTGTCATTGTTGAGACATTTGCGGATGACAAGGGTCTTGTTTGGCCGGAAGAAATCGCTCCGTTCGATGTCCATCTTGTGCGCATTGGCGATAGTGAGCAGGTCATTGCCGAGGCAGATAAGTTGTATCTTGAGCTCAAGGCAGCCGGGAAAGAGGTGCTGTATGACGACCGCAACGAGCGAGTTGGCACCATGCTGGCTGATGCGGATTTGATTGGTGTACCAAAGCGCGTTGTAATTAGTAGCAAGTCACTTGAAGCAGGTGGCGCAGAAGTCAAAATGCGCACCGCAGACGATTCCAGCATCGTCCCGCTCGATTCATTGGTGTAGCACATGAGTGAAGTTTTTGATGAGATTGTTCAATTGCTTGATGGGCATGGCGTCCAATACAGCACCGTCACGCACGACAAGGCTATTACGTCGATGGACACAGTAAAAGCCACCGGCTTTGATATCCAACATGGTGCCAAGAGCATTCTGTTTAAAGCGCGCGATGGATTTAAGTTGGTGATTGTGCGCGGTGATAATCGTGCTGATTTCAAAAAGCTGCGCAACCACTTTGAGACTAATAAGATTCGCATGGCCACGCCAGACGAGGTTTTGGAAGTCATGCGCGTGCCAATCGGCGCGTGTTATCCGTTTGGTGAAGTGGCTGGCATCGACATGATTGTGGACCACACGTTAGCCGAGGTAGAGCGCATTCATTTTAGTCCGGGTACGCATTATGACCACATCAATATGACATTTGATGACTATGCAACAGTAGTCAAACCGACTCTCGTTGACATTCGGCTGGTTGAATAAAAATCTCGGTGGTTTGCACCAATTTGTTACTCAGTCCACACTCAGATACATAAAATTACAACACATTTTTGACAAGAGGTCTTGTTGGTAAGTAGGTAAAAATACTATCCTATGAACAATGACAAAGACGGCATCTTCCACTCGTTCCAAAGCTGTCAAACGTGTTCAAACGCGAACACGCTCTAAAGTAAGTCGAATGCTGTCTCATGATATTGCGGTGGATCTTGGGACGGCCAATACTTTGGTCGCGATTGATGGACGCGGCGTGATTATTAACGAGCCGAGCGTCGTTGCAACGAACAAAAAGACCCATCAAATTATTGCAATTGGCAAAGATGCTAAGCAAATGGTTGGCCGAACGCCACGCTCGATTGTGGCATCGCAACCTCTGGTCAATGGTGTTGTAAGCGACTATGAAGTTACCGAACAGATGCTCAGAAATTTCATTGATAATCTGCACAGTAAACACCGTGTTTTGTTTCAGCGCCCGCGGATGATTGTTGGTCTACCATGTGGCGTTACTGAGGTGGAGCGACGAGCCGTGGAGGAGGCAGCCAAGGCTTCCGGTGCGCGAAAAGTCTACTTGATTCAGGAGCCGGTGGCGGCAGCGATTGGCCTCGGTATTGATGTGCTGGCTGAAAAGGGCTCAATGGTGGTTGATATCGGCGGAGGAACCACCGAAATTGCGGTTATTGCCAATGGGTCACCGGTTATTACCAAGAGTGTCCGTATCGCCGGCGACGAAATGAACGATGCGATTCGTCAGTTTGTGCGTGAGGAGTATGGTTTGCAGATTGGCGAGCGCTCGGCCGAGGATATCAAAACAACAGTTGGCATCGTCGGCACCAGCGACAAGCCGCGTTCAATGTCGGTTCGAGGGCGCAACGTCGTCACGGGTTTGCCACAAGAAATGGATATCAGCAGCGACATGGTGAAGCCGGTCATCACCAAGCAGCTACGACCGATTATTGAAGCCATTAAAAGCGTTATTGACGAAACACCGCCAGAGCTAATCTCGGATATCATGCAGGATGGCATTCATTTAGCCGGTGGCGGCTCACTTATCTCGGGTATCGAGCGTTTACTGCGCAGTGAAACGCACATCGATGTGAATGTGCCAAAGAATGCCCTGACGGCTGTGGTGGAGGGAGCCTCAATCGCCCTGGCCAACCCCCTGACATTCAAGAAGTGCTTGATATATACTGATTAACAGAAACATCACTCAGGGAGCGGGCGCGTGAACGAAAAACGTTTTAGAATATCAGTATCGCTAATTGCCATGCTCTTTCTGTTGGCTGTGGCACGCGTTTTGGCGAATACCAATCCGATACTGGATACGATTGAACCGCTGACCACTCAGCTTGATGAATTCTCTGGTGATATTGCACTGATAAAGGTTGAAGAAGCCGAAGATACTGCCTTGCAGGCAAGCCAAGTCGCACTGCTGCAGGAAGAGAATCAGCGATTGCGCGATGAGCTTTCCTTGCGTCAAGAACGCGACAGCGTTACGGCCGAAATAACGCGCCGTGATCTGACCGGTTTCACAAAAACCGTTTGGATTGATGTCGGCAGACAAGACGGTATCCGTGTTGGTCAAACGGTGTTGCGGCAAGGCAACCTTTTTGGGTTAATCAGCGAAGTCTTTGATAGTACGGCGCGGGTTAGAACGGTCGTCGACCCGAATTTCAGGAGTACGGTTACGGTTGGCGACCAGCATGGCATACTCAAGGTTGACCATGGCTCACTAATTGCTGACCTTGTGCCGTCGAAAACACTGGATGGCCAGGCCGTAGTAACTGATGGCCTTGACGGGGAGGTGCTCGCCAACGTTATGGTTGGCGTAGCCGAAACCAATGTGAGTGATGAGGCGGATGTATTTGGCGCATACAATGTTTTGTTGCCGTACAACCTGTATGACGTGCGCTTTATCGAAGTCGTGACGAGTGGAGCAGAGCAATGATATTGATGTCTCTCATACTGGCTTTAGCAGACGTGTTTATTATTTCGCAGTTATCATTTTGGGGCGCTACACCTCTCTTATTGGCGGTCATGCTCTACGTATTTCGTTTTCAGGCGAGTAGCGCAGAGCTTTTGGCGGCGGCTACGGTTTATGGCTTTACAGTATCAGTCTTTGCCGGTCCCAGGGCAGGCCTCATCACGATGTCGGCGCTATTTCTGGCGTCGGCAGTAAGCATCGGGCTGCATAGAACTATCGTGCATTCTCAATTACGTTTTCGACTGAAGCGCGTCGACTCACTGGTCATTGCGGGTACGTTTAGTGCGGTTTTCTGGGCATGTAGCTCACTCTTCTTTTTGTCCAGCCTCGATATAGTGAAC
Organism: Saccharimonadales bacterium (SeqCode); assembly: GCA_052031955.1. GTDB lineage: Bacteria > Patescibacteriota > Saccharimonadia > Saccharimonadales > JBPEXE01 > JBPEXE01. The sequence continues at coordinate 5,245 of JBPEXE010000032.1, read as the reverse complement.
GTTGCCATCTTGTCGCTGCTTGGATTTGCGTCCACTCTCATACTGATGCTCGCAACCGACCTAATCACCCGGAAGGTGACATAACCATGGCGCGCCGCAAACGACGTTCAGTTGTGTCTCCAGACGATGCGCTTGCCTGGACGCAGATTATGGTTTCGGGAAAATCAATCCTCGACAGGCGAGATGTGTCAGACAAAGGTATTCGTCGTCGCCTGATGTTGATGGGTGCACTGTCGTTTGTGCTGTTTCTGGCGCTTAGTCTGAAGCTTTTTTCAATCCAAGTTCTGTCATCCGAAAATTATCAGGCCCTCGCAAATGGAAACCGCGTTCGTGAAACCATTTCGTATGCACCGCGCGGTAAAATTCTCGATCGCGACGGAGTGGTTCTGGCTGAGAATAGTCTTACATTTCAGCTGTCCGCGACGCCGTACTTGCTGGATGATGACGCTGATGCGCGCGATTCAGATATCAAAACAATTGCCGCGATTATTAACATGAAAACGGACGAACTTACCAAAATACTGAACGAAAATGGCGATGACTATGTTCTTCCCGTGTTAGTGAAGGAAAACCTTACTCACGAACAGGCCTTATTGCTCGAATCGCGCATGCCGACCTTGCGTGGCTTTAGCGTCGACGAGGTGCCCACTCGCACATATGATGCGCAAGCCGGGTTGGCGCATATTGTGGGCTATACAGGGCGGGTGAGTGAGTATGATTTGGGCAACGACACATCAGGCACGCTGTTGCCAACCGACATCATTGGGAAGACCGGTGTCGAGTATTCGTTTGATAGCCGTCTGCGTGGGCGCAATGGCTATGTTCGCTATGAAGTTGACGCGCTTGGTCGGCCCATCCGTGTTATCGACCAACAAGAGCCATTGCCGGGGGAGGACATATACCTGAGTATCGACCTGGATGTCCAAAAGGCCATGGCCAGCGGCATGCGCGAGCAGATGAAGAAGTCCAAAACTGTGCGATCGAGTGGGGTTGCGGTAAACCCTCAGAATGGTGAAGTACTGGCCATGGTGAGTCTTCCATCATTTGACAATAATTTGTTCACAACCGGGATTAGCGACAAGGACTTTAACAAACTCAATAACGACCCTAATCAGCCGCTATTCAACAAAGCGCTCAGCGGCGGGTTTACGAGCGGATCAATTATCAAGCCCATAGTGGCCTCTGCGGCTCTTCAGGAAAAGGTCGTCACGCCACAGACGGTGATTGTCGATAGTGGCGCTATAACGCTGCCTGGTGGCTTTACATTCCTTGGTTGGCGTCCGGGTGGGCTCGGTCCGATGAATGTGCGAAGTGCGATTGCCTGGAGCTCAAACATTTATTTCTATACCGTCGGCGGTGGCTATGGTGGTATTGAAGGGCTTGGCGAGGAACGACTCACCAGCTATTACCGTCAGTTCGGGTTGGGTGAGCGAACCGGCATTGCATTGCCAAATGAAACGCCCGGCCGAGTGCCTGATGAAGAATGGAAGCTCGACTACAAGGGAGAGCCATGGTATCAGGGTGACAGCTATAACATTTCGATTGGGCAGGGTGACCTACTCATCTCGCCATTGCACATCACCATGGCGGAGGCAACAATTGCCAATAACGGCTACTTGCTTACTCCGCAGATTGAACGTGGTGTAGAGCGTGAGGTGCGGCGAGAAGTGCCTGTCGACAAGGCCAATCTGCAAATCGTGCGCGAGGGTATGCGACAGGTGTTAACTGGGGGTACTACCTGTGATTGTCTGTTTTCAAAGGTCCCGGTAAAGGTAGCTGGCAAGAGTGGTACGGCCGAAACAGATACGCCGGGTGGGCGTCGACCACATGCGTGGTTTACTTCATTCGCGCCATACTACCCAAACCCAACCAAGACACCCGAAATTTTAGCAACGGTTCTAATTGAAGAAGGATCGGGCGGATCGCTCTACGCAGCGCCCGTTATTGCCAGGGCTTTTGAGGCCTATTACGCGCAAAAGCAGTAAAATCGGACGACAGAAATAACAGAGGTAACTGTGGGTAAAATTTGTGATGTTGCTCACAATATTGGGGAAAACATTTGGTCGAGAGTGATGTGTTCGTTATAATTTGGCGGAAATAGTTTTTAGCACTGAGGAAAGTAAGGCCGTGAACACCAGTTAACGGATGTTCAATAGCCCCAAATGACATATGCATAAAGAGTACAAATTGACCAAGCAGGGTGTGACAGAACTTGAGAACGAGCTCAGTGAGCTTATTGGTAAGCGTGGTGAGATTGCAGAGAAACTGAAGACCGCTCGTGAGCATGGCGACTTACGCGAAAATGCTGAGTACCATAATGCTCGAGATGAGCAGGCTTCGCTGGAAGCGCGAATTAGTGAAATTGAAAACATTCTACGTAATGTGGAAGTTGTGAAGAGCGGAAACGGTAACGGGAAAGTATCATTGGGCGCAACGGTTGTGCTTAAGGGTGCAAAAGGCGAGCAAGAGTACACCATTGTTGGTTCCGTGGAAGCAAATCCACTGGAGCGCAAAATCTCTGATCAGTCACCAATTGGCCAGGCCTTAATTGGCAAGCAAGTCGGCGACGAAGTGACAATTGTCCTGCCAGCCGGCCAAATGCAGTACAAGATTAAGACCGTCAGCTAGAGTTCCTATATAATAGGGCTCAAAGATAATCGATAGGTTTATTTCAATATGGCGAATATTAAAGAATTGCGCGACGAGCGACTGAGCAAAATCAAAGAAATGATGGAGCTCGGCTTTAAGCCGTTTGTACAGCAGGTCGACCGCTCACATACCATTGGTGAACTCCTTCAGGAATTTGACGGACTTGAGGAATCACAAGAACTCACCATAGCCGGGCGGGTTACATCGGTTCGTTTGATGGGGGGCATAAACTTTTTGACAGTTAGAGATGAATCCGGCGCCATGCAAGCCATCGTTCGTAAAGGTGAGGTCGAGTCAGAGCCGGAGAATAACGAGGTAGACGCAGCACAGTTGCGCTTTGTTGATAGTGGTGACTATGTCGAAGTGAAAGGCACGCCCGGAACTTCTAAGACCGGCGAAAAATCGTTGTTTGCAACCCGTGTTCGTCTGCTTAGCAAAGCGGTACGCTCATTACCCGACGAGCATGAAGGTCTCAAGAATATCGAAACACGTTACCGACAGCGCTACGTTGACCTACACCTCAACCCAGATGTGCGGGATGTTATCCAAAAGCGCGCTGAGATTACGAGTGTGATTCGAAACTTCCTCGATGAGCGAGGCTTTATGGAAATTGAAACGCCAATCTTGCAACCAATTTATGGCGGAGCCAGTGCGAGGCCATTCACAACCTATCACAACAAACTTGAAACCGACTTCTATTTGCGTATTGCCGATGAGCTTTTCTTGAAGCGAGCTATTATGGCCGGTTTTGAAAAAGTCTACGAGATTGGTCACGACTTTAGAAACGAGGGTATCGACCCGGCTCACAACCCAGAATTTACAATGCTTGAATTTTACTGGGCATATGCCGACTATGAAGACTTGATGGATATGACAGAGGAAATGCTGGAGCATGTCTGCACACAAGTACTCGGTACTACGAAAGTAAGCTACGCCGGGCAAGAACTGGACTTTAAAGCACCACTCAAACGACAGAGTTTTTATGACGCTGTGCACGAACACTCGGGCGTTGACATTCGTGGCAAATCGCGCGAGGACATGGAAGCACTCTGCAAGGAGCACAGCGTTGAAGCCGACTACGACAACAACTTGCCGCTTAAAGATTTGATTGACGAGTTCTTTAAGGCAACCACACGGCCTCATCTTAGCGGCCCCATGTTCCTGACCGATTACCCGGCCGTCATGAAGCCACTTGCAAAAACACGTGACGATAACCCCGAGGTTTCCGCCAGCATGCAACTTGTCGTGGCCGGAGAAGAAATCCTCAACGCCTACAACGAGCTCAACAACCCAATCGAACAACTCAAGAACTGGCAAATCGAGCAGCGTGTGCTTGACGCTGGCGAGAGTGATGAGGCGCAACCAATCGACTACGACTATATTCGAGCGCTGGAGTACGGTATGCCACCGACAGCCGGTTGGGGTATGGGCATCGACCGCTTGACGCAAGTACTGACGAATCAGGCGTCCGTTAAAGATACAATTTTATTCCCAACCCTGCGTCCCGAAGAGTTTGATGTATCTGAGTTTGAGAGTGACCTGTAGTACCAATCGGTGTTAAAATGTAAGTACAATGTTAGACATTCAATTTATCCGTCAAAATCCCGATGAAGTCGCCCAAGCAGCCAAAGACAAAGGCGTCGAAGTAAACATAGAAGAACTCCTCAAAATCGATGAAAGTCGACGAGCGGTTATTGCTCAAGCTGAGAAATTGCGCGCCGAGCGCAATGAGGTTGCGGGGAGCATGAAGGGTGGCAAGCCGGCACCCGAACTGATTGAACGAGGCAAGGCCATTAAAGATGAATTGGCCGGCGTTGAAGAAGAGCTTGGCCGCGTCGAAAGTGACTTTAATAATTTGATGATGCGTGTACCCAATACCATGCATGAGTCGGTCGTCCGCGGAGCAGGCGAAGAAGGTAATACGGTTGTAAAAACTGTCGGCGATAAGCCAACGTTTGATTTTGAGATTAAGGATCATGTTGAGCTTGGTGAGTCATTGGACGTCATTGATCTTAAAACCGCAGCCGAAGTGTCAGGCGCACGCTTCTACTACCTCAAAGGCGACCTTGTCATCCTCGAGCAAGCGCTAACTTCTTGGATTTTGAATAAGCTGGTGTCGAAGGGTTTTACGCCAGTAATAACGCCAACTTTGGTGCGCGAAGAGATGATGGAAGCCACCGGCTTCTTTCCGGCTGAACGCAACGAAATTTATACCGTTAACCCAGACGACGACAATCTGTACCTAGCTGGAACAAGCGAAGTGCCACTCACTGGCTTGCATCAAGTAAACAAGCTCAGCAAGGCCGACCTGCCAAAGTTTTATGTTGGCTACTCAACGTGTTATCGCCGTGAAGCCGGCTCATATGGCAAAGATACTCGTGGCATCCTGCGTGTTCACCAGTTTAATAAGCTCGAAATGTATTGCTTCGCGCACCCGGATAAATCGTGGGAAATCCATGAGCAGATGTTGGCTATCGAAGAAGAGATTCTTACCGAGCTCGGCCTGCACTACCAGGTAATCAACATTGGCAGTGGCGACTTGGGCGCCCCAGCCGCCAAGAAGTATGACTGCGAAGTCTGGATACCGTCTCAAGAG
>JBPEXE010000031.1:0-4885 GCA_052031955.1 Saccharimonadales bacterium (SeqCode) | reverse complement strand
TGCTCATGCACACTAGTGTATATCGGTATATCAGATTGAGCAAGAAAGGAAGGAAGGGGGTTGAACACCGCGATTGGGTTGAGCCGCGAGCGGCCCGGACTGGGTGGCCCGGACCGCTCTGATGCGGCGTCAGTCGGTGTCGTCGTGAACGACGAGGATCTCCATCTGGCAGCGCGTGCCGATGTCGGTGTGGATGATGCGGCGCTCGCCGAGCTCGGGCCGGAGCGCGAGCTCCATGATGGCCAGAGCGGCGACGTTGGGTTCGGTCTCCTCGCCGATGGGCGGGAAGATGCGGCGCACGATCCAGTACGTGTTGCGTTCGCGTCGGCGCACACCCCACGACTGGTAGTGATTGCGGCGCGACGAGCGGCAGCGCTCGATCATCCGCTTCACCACGTTGAACGCCTCGGCCGGGGTGCAGTGCGAAGTGTCACTCTGCACCCAGTCCCGGACGATGGCTGCGGCCGCACGAATTTGCTCGTCGGTCGCTGCCGGCTCGTCCTCACGGAGTCCCACCTCCGTGAGGATGTCCTCTTCGGGATTCACGATGGTAGCCGCCGTCTGCACGACAACCACCCCCTTCCTGTTGGTATGACTACCCCTGGTGGGTAGTTAAGTTATTACCATACCATGTAATGCGTATAAAGCGAATATAGTATTTAAAAAGTAGTGTATAATCGTAAGCATTATGGCTGATGAAAAAATTTCAAAAGAAGAAAAGAGCGAATCGGACATGACGCCGCAAGAGTTAGAGGCCAAAAGAGCCGCTGATGAAGCGAAGGAAGAAGAGAAGCGTCAGAAGCATATCGAACAGCTCATCAAGACAAAGAAATACTTCCTGCCGATTAAATAGGGCTGAAGTAGTGCTATACTAATAACGCAATTAATTTGCGTTATTAATGACGACTAGTTTCGAAGACACCCTGAAGCGACATGGCATGCGCGTCTCTAAGACAAAGCGAGCTATTTTTATGATTTTATCCAGCGCTCAGGCACCCATGTCTGCGCAGGACATTATTGAGGAAACCAATAACTCGCACTTTGTGTCGGTTTACAGAGGGCTCGATGCTTTGGTGAAGGCGGGCGTTGTGAAGCAGGTGCCGATTGGCTTAACCTACAAATACGAACTGAGTGACGCGTTTAAACCTCATCATCACCATGTGGTCTGTGAGAAGTGTGGTCGAAGCGTTAATGTTGACGACCCTGCGGTTGAGGCGCTTATAACTAAAATCACTCGCCAAGCCGGCATGCGACCAACCAACCACCATGTGGAAATATACGGACTCTGCAATCGTCACGGAACGGTTTAGGCGGCTTTGCGGTCGAAGGTGACGCGCAGATGGGGTTGCGCCTCGTCAAGCACATCTGCAATCGCGCCCATGGCATCGTGGACCTCTTCGACTGTCGATACTTGATATGGCTCAGATACAATTTCGAGAACACGACCATCCGGTGTCTTCATGTTGCCAACCGGCAGAATATACACGTTCGGCCGCGTTAAAATCTTGGCCGACGCAGTGGGAACATGCGGAATATGAAGAAGACTGGCATCAGTAGGGTCAAGGTAATCGGTGGAACCTCCAGGGCAGAGCCCCATAAACACACCGCCTTGGCGGAGCGACTTCAGGAGTGGTCGAATCATCTGGGTGTTTGACTTCTCTGGGTAGGTGCCAAACCGTTCTGGGGGGAAGAACGTTGCCACGCTTTTAGACTCTGGGAAGCTGTAAAATGTTTCATCTTCGAGCAAGCTGACAATTTCGTCAACCGGTACCAGTTTTGGGTCCTCGTCGGTGCCGACGTTCATAAGCAAACAACGCTGCAAATGGGCCAAAATAGTCGCGGTACGGAAGCCACTTTCGCGCTGGGCGACCTCACCAACCAGCGCTGCGTGTGTAATGATAAGGTCTTCAGCGTTGCCATGGTTGGTGGCCATAATCACATTATCGCCACGCGCCAAGATTTCGGCGGTTGTGTTGAGGGCCAGGGCATTTTCAGGACTGCGCAGGTGCTCTTGCATGTATGCAAAACTTGGCTCGATGCGTGAAATGTACTCTCCGATGAATGCCGGATCGCGCGCAGTTTGTGGTCGATAAAGGCCAGATTCGTCAGTTTCCCATGGGACGGCGATGGTCGATATAAGTTCGGTGGGGAAGCGCGGGTCATCTGGCTCCATGGCCACCAATTTGCCACTACCGTTGGCAGCATGAATCACCGCCCAGGCATGAAGCGCATCAATTGCTTCTTCAATGGTTGGAGCGGCTATGGTTTCAACCTGGTTGTCGCGGTCAATTGTTGACATAAAACCTCTGTTGCGTGGTAGGCATTACAACATATCCTAGATGTATTTTCAAGACCTAGAGGGCTTGGCCAAGTTGCTCTTGAAGCGGTTCGATTGACGCGGTGCTGATAGCGCGGTACTTGCGCGTTACCAAGCCTTCGCTTTTGAGCTTTGACAGTTCGCGGTTGACTGCCTCTCGGGATAGGCCCGCCTTGGCCGCTAATTCTGTCTCGCTAATATTGATAGTCAACTCTTTGCCGTGCTCGTTGCCAAAGCGACGAAACTCGGTGATCAGCTCAAAAAGCACGCGCGAGCGTGCCGAGCCACCCATGAGATGAGCCATGCGTCGTTGCTGGCCGGTAGCGCCTGAGCAAAGACGTTGCACATACAAGAGGAATGAATCGTAATTGTTGCGGAAGAACTCCATTGTGTCTTCGACCGGCGCAATATGAAGCACGATGTCGCCATCGGCCTCTAAATACCACTCATTTGGTTGCTGATTGATTGCCCAGTTCATCGGAAAATGAGCGCCTGGGCGAAAATGGTTTACAACTACCTCGTCGCCGTTGCTGGCGATGTCATACTGTTTGACGTGGCCGGACTCAAGAAAGTAAATTCCCTCGGGCGCATCGTCAGGGGTCAATAATACATGCCCGTCGCTGTAGGACTGGCGCGGGTATTTCATAAAGAATTGCTTGGTAACATCCGCCGCTGACATAGCTATATAATACCTCTTGAGCGGTTGCGTGAATAGACTGCGATGCAAATCACAGATTTATAGTCACATGGCGCATAATACTGGAAGAAGTTAATCAAAAAGGAAGACAGATATGAATTGGGCAAAAAATCGTATGGGCCTCTTGGTGAGTGGACTCAGCTTGGTCGGTCTCGTAGCCAGCTTTTGGCAGACGGCAGAAAAAATACACCTCCTCCAATATCCGGAGGACCCACTGAGCTGTAACATCAATCCGATTGTTGACTGTGGCACGGTCCTGAGCAATAAGTTGTCGGCAGTATTCGGTGTACCAAATTCGATGATTGGCATGGTTATTTTCTCGCTTCTATTGATGGCGGGCTTGATGATGTTAAGCGGTGTAAGTCTGAAGAAGGCCACAAAGCGCCTCATCTTGCTGCTGACGCTTGGTGTGTTTGCGTTTGCAGTCTGGTTCTTTGCCGTGAGTTTGTATGTGATTGGTAAAATTTGTATCTTCTGTGTCTTTATTTGGGCGTCATCAATACCGCTGGTTGTATTGGTCAGTGGGGAGTATGGTGACACGTTGTTTGGCAACAGCAAGTTGGTGAAGTGGAAACTCAAGTGGTTTAAAACGAGACCATTGCAACCGATTGTTGTACTGTATGCGCTTGCGCTGGTACTATTTCTGTATAGATTCCGAGATTACTATTTCGGGTAAGCTGATTACATAGGTGGTGCCCAAATTGCACCCTGGGAGGGATAGTGAGTCACATCTTACGTAAAATTAAAGAGAATATCGCCGGCGAAGTTAGTATTCGTCCGGAAGATTTAGAATACTACGCGACCGATGGCGGGGTGTTCGAGTTGTCGCCGACGGCTATTGTCTTTCCGCTGGATACCAACGACGTTGTTAACTTGGTTAAAACGACGAACCAGATAAACAGCAAAGGTAGCGACACCGTTTCGCTAACTGCTCGCGGGAATGGTACCGACCAAGGTGGCGGCCCTATCAACACCGGTCTGATTGTTGACTTCATGAAACACATGAATCAGATTCTCGAAATTGGCGATGGCTATGCCCTCGTGCAGCCGGGCTGTTTATATGGTCGCTTACAGAATGAGCTTAAGGCGCACGGTCAGTTTATTCCGTCCTATCCTGCCTCGATTGAAGTTTCAACCATCGGTGGCGCGGTCGCCAATAATGCGGCCGGCGAAAAAACGGTTAAATATGGTGCGACTCGTCGTTACGTTGAGGCTATTCAGGTGGTTCTGGCCGATGGCACATTGACATGGTTCGAAAACCTTAACAACGAGGAGCTCAAAGAAAAGTTTGCCCAAGATGATTTTGAAGGTGAGATTTATCGTCAAATAAATCAAATACTAGTTGATCACGGTGAGATGATTCACTCGTCGCATCCGCACACCACCAAGGAATCGGCCGGCTATGCTCTGTGGAAGGCCCATACAGAGAAGGGATTGGACTTGGCACAGGTGGTGACCGGCTCGCAGGGAACATTGTGTTTCATCACGGCCATTAAGCTGCGCACCGTGCCGCTACCAGACCCAAATCACGTGACGCTCATGGTCAGTTACTACGACGACCTACATAAAGCCGGTAACGCCGCCATGCGCATGCATGAGCTTGAGCCATCAGCGCTTGAGATTGTCGATAAGAACCTCATTGAGCTGGTCAACGAGCAAAAACCTGAGCTGCTACAAGGGCTCTTGCCGGACGATGGCCATGTGCCTGCGGTTGTCCTTCTGACCGAGTTTGATGATGCCGATGAACAGACGCGCAACGATAAAGAGCAGCGCGCCGAGTCCATCATTCAGGAGCTTGCCTATTCAGAAGTCGTGAAGCACGACCCTGAAGAAGAGGCCAACCTCTGGAAGTTACGTCGTTCAGCTGCTGC
>JBPEXE010000030.1:0-30070 GCA_052031955.1 Saccharimonadales bacterium (SeqCode) | reverse complement strand
TGCGTTTCTTCACCTCGTTTGGATGCTTGGCAACATTGATGCCATCAAGCTCTGCACTTCCGCCATCAATTGGTCGCAGGGTTTCAATCATTTCGAGGGTGGTCGTTTTGCCTGCCCCGTTTGGACCCAAGATACCAAATACCTCACCGCGCTTCACCGAAAAACTCACCTCATCTACAACGGTGGTCTTGTTGTAGCGCTTGGTAAGTTTCTCCACCTTTAATACACTTGGTGACTTGGCCATACGTTAATTGTACCCCGCAGATCGCTCTTTGTGGGGAGATTCTTATTTTTTAGATGACTTTGAAGCGGACTTCTTCTTGGAGGAGGTTTTGGATTTTTCACCCCAGCGCCATTCAGGCGCAGGACCGTGATCACTCACCACTTTGATGAGGACCGCAAGACAGATGGCCGCCCAAATTAAGTACGGGATGAAGTAAGTTTCTTGTGAGTCGTAAGATTGTCGTCCAATCCAAATCAACGGAGCAAGATATGCAATGAAGAAAATGCCGAGCGTTAGCCAGCCCTCTCGCTTGGTTGGCATCCCCCAACCATAGCCGTATTTTTTGGTTTGAAACCAGTAGTCGTCTTTTTTCTTATCTTTTGCCATAAATTTATTGTACATGAACGAATCAAAAAACCTGCCAGAAGGCAGGTGTTTTGATTGGTACCCTGGGAGGGAATCGAACCCCCGACACGCGGGATAGAAGCCCGCTGCTCTAATCCGCTGAGCTACCAGGGCGAGAGTGTTACATTCATTTTACGCTATCAACGCCTTCCATTGTCGAAACAATGAAAGGCGTTGGTGCGGGTGGCGAGAATCGAACTCGCGTCCTCTGCTTGGAAGGCAGATATATTAGCCACTATACGACACCCGCAAAATTTGCGTACTACATAATCATAGATGAAGTTTGCCTCTGGTCAAGCACCTCGAGAGAGCAGATTGGTAAATACGCGCTCTCACCTACTAATTAACAGTGGTCAAGCTTAAAAAAGTGTGGTATGGTACGTGAGTCAAAAATTGACATCAATTTATGGCGGATGTAGCTCAGTTGGTTAGAGCGTCGGGTTGTGGTTCCGAAGGCCGTGGGTTCAATTCCCATCATTCGCCCCAGATTTAAAATGACCTCGCATGGCGGGTCATTTTTGTTTTGACAACTATTCTTCCATTACCAAATGATCGTGTGGCGACCAGCCCGGTTGCGAGGTGACCTTTACCATTGCAAAGTCCTCTACTCCGGTTGCCGAATGAATTGTGTTCGGTGGAATTGTCGCCTTTTCTCGCTCGTACAGTGTTTCTATCTTGTCGCCAATTTTGAGTAAGATGGCGCCATGGATGACTTCGTATTCCTCGGTAGCCAGTATGTGTTTGTGTGCTTGCGAAGACGATATCGCAGCCAAGGCAATCGAGTAATCGGCATGATTCGAGGTTGGGTCAATCTCGCAGATAATTTCTGATGGGTCATCCTCGGGAATTTTTGTGAGCTGAGCATCAGGAAAGTGCTTGGCGAAATAATCGTATACGTCTTGCAGTGTCATAGTAACTGTAATTATATCGTGTTTAGTAAAACTGCGGTTAATAATGGTACGGCCAAATTATCAAAGCCACCGGCAATTGTACCTTCGACGAAAGTCAAAACTGTTGCGTAGACAAAAGCGGGAATGAGTGCGATATAACCCGCATCTGTTTCGATAATCAAGAAGACACACATGAGTGTGAACGAGATAAAGAAAAATGTCGCGCTACCAATCAGCGATTTGTAGCCACCCGGTACATAGTAAATCCGCTGCCCGAAACTCCGCCCGATAACAGCTGCAAAGCCATCGGCCAACGCCAGCATGAGCACGGAAAAACTATAGATGAGTAAATCGTCAAAGAAGAGCACCACCAGCATGAGCGATAGCGGGTAGAGGAATTGACCAATCGTCCAACGCCGAACATCCTCATAGCGATCAAACATGGCTGCTAAAAAGCGGCCGGCTCGCCATCTTTGCGCCCAGGCTTGAGTGCGCACAACGTCCGATGAAAGAGACAGAACAACGATAGCCACAAAGAACATGCCGTGGAAGACAAAGATTTCGGTGCGCGACAAAAAGATTGGGAAACTGGCTGCAAACACACCGACTGACACGTGAATTGCTTTGCGCGCGTTCTCGCCATGGATATGTCCGAGCCGAGCTAGTCCATCTACCGTGGCATAAATGCCAACGGCAACAATCATCGCTAACAGCAAATTGACAACATCAATACGCCCGAGAATATTTTCCATACTAGTTATCTTCTGCTTCTAGCTCTGGTACGTCAAGCGTCAGGGTTGAGCCCGGTTTAAAGCTCGATTTGAGAATGTTCTTGGCAACCACATTTTCAACTGTGCGCTGAACCATGCGCCGCAACGGACGAGCACCAAGACGAGGGTCATACCCCTGTCTCGCTAACCATTTCTTCGCGTTTGGTGTTAGCTCAACTGACACTTTTTGCTTGGCCAGATTCGCGTTTACGCTTTCCATGAGTAAATCAACGACCTGCACTAATTCAGCTTCGGTAAGCGGACGGAAAACAACAATCTCGTCAAATCGGTTCATAAATTCCGGCTTAAATTGCTGACTATCAATCAGGCTGTCTACGAATGGTTTTTCAAACTTCTCCACTTCCTGACCGGCATCAATGTAGGCGCGGATTGCATCGGCACCGGCATTCGATGTCGCAATCACAATTGCATCCTTAAAGCTCACCTCTTTGTTCTTGGCATCTCGCATAACACCTTCGTCGAGCAACTGTAGGAAGACGTTGACCACCTCTGGATGCGCTTTCTCAATTTCATCAAACAACACCACGTTAAACGGATCGCGACCAATCGTTGCCAAGAAGCTACTTTGGGTTGAGCTATCCAGCAAACGCTCCACATCACTACTCTGTGTGTATTCGTTCATGTCAACACGCACCATATTTTTTTCCTTGCCAAAGTAAACAGCCGCTACGGCCTTTGAGAGCTCGGTTTTACCAACTCCGGTCGGACCGAGAAATAGGAATGTGCCCATTGGCTTGTTGGGGTTATTGACGCCACTGCGAGCTCGACGCAGGGCATCAGATACTACCTTCACTGCACGGGTTTGATTAATCATTCGTTTGTGAATTTCTTCTTCGAGGTTGAGAAGCTCTTCTTTCTCGGCGCTTGATGCGGTTTGCACCTTTACACCGTATGTTCCTTCAACCGACTGTTGTACCGAAACTGCCGTAACCAGACCACCCTCGGCATGATTGATAGCGCCCTCAAGCAAGCGCAGTGCCCGACCGGGTGCCGCGATGTCGCGCACGTATCGCTCGGCGAGATCGTACGCCGCTTCAATAGACTGATATGTAATTACGACTTTGTGGCGAGCCTCCATGCTCAAGGCCTGGTCTTCAAGCACCTGAATTGTGTGCGGTTTGTCAGCTTCCGGCACTGCGATCAGGTTCATGACGCCGGCGAGTGCTTGGTTTTTACTGGACACTTCTTGCCACTCGGTAGGCGTCATGGCAAATATCATCGGCAGGGCACCGTTTTCTATCAATGGCAGGAGAATCTTGCTCAAATCAACCTCGCCTGTTCCTTGTGCGAAGAACGTAGCCGCATCATCAAAGAAGAGCACAATGTTTTTCGCTTTTTGGGCTTCGGCGATAATGGTAATCACTGTCGACTCCACCTTGTTTGGATCGCTACTCGAGGCAATGATGCTGGTTGGATCAAGAATAAACACCTGTTTGTAGCGGATAGAACTCGGGAGCGACTCGTCGGTTAATAGCCGCTGAGCAAAGCCATAGGTTGAAATTGTTTTTCCAGCACCAACCTCACCAACCAACAACGCATTCTGGCGACCATCCGACATATTATTTATCATCTCGTCTATGGTCTGCCTGTGTCCTTCAAGGTCGCGATGCATAAACCCACTGTGCTCAATCTCATCACTCATATTGTGAGCCATGCGATTCAACATTGGTGTGTAACCGCTCGTCCAGTCTCGGGCAAGACCACCGGCATGGGTTGTTTCGCCGAGTCGCTTCAGCACGCGCTCTGTGTGGTGGAGCCAATCAATGCTCGTTTCAAGCTCATCTAAATCAAGTCCGCGGTCAGCTAAAATGGTTTCGTAGTCTGGCAGTGTGCGCAACAATGAAACCATCAGCGCGGCAGTCGATATCCCCTCTTCGAGATGCTTCTCAGACAACTGAATCGCGTAATCCCACACTCCATCCATCTCAATCTTTTCTCTAGACAGCGAATTGAAAACATCGGGACCAATACCGTAGCGCAGAATAAAAAACCTGCCCTGCCAGGTGCCGTCAATTGCCGCCCAAATGGCGTACGGACTGGTTATCGCACGCAAGCGCCCAACCACGTCCGGCGCCAGTACATCTTCAGCGTTGACAGTTGTCGTGCCAATTGGCTGTTTCTTCATGTGCTGGATGTCAAGGTCGTACCAAAGCAGAGGCAACAAGAAGATAACTGCCAGTGAGAGCTGTATGGCACCGGCAATCGGTTCTTGAATCCACAAAAATAAACCTGCCGCGGTCAGTAAACCGACAATTACGGCTGTCACAAACCGCATATTTTTACTGTAGCCAACGTAGAATCTGGCTTTGCGAGCACGCTCACTGTGGAAGTTGAAATTCATCTTCATAGTAGTGTCCCTGTTGCAATAATAATGGCTGGGCTGAATGGGATGAGCGGCCAGACCAAAACATAGAATGCATTCAGCAGAATAATCATGACTAATGAAATAACGGCGACAAAAAGCATAATGATGCGCACCGTAAAACCAACAAGGCGAGATACGGCATTATCAACGTGTGCACTAATGTGGTCACCTAGCGTTTGATCGTTGAGTGCCTGTGAAACGTTTTGCCGCCAGGGCGAGAATAAGGTTTTGAGAAGCGTACCGATCGAGAAAAAATGCGACATGTTACTGACGTGCTGAACGAGCATCTGCACACGCAAAGCCCAGCCAGCACCATACCACCACTTCACAAAGTCGAGAAAAAGCATATGCAGTATTGTATCAACTCGACCGCTGTAAAAACAGTTTATTCTTCAGTTGTTGGACCGACAGAGTCTAAGAACGCTGGCTCGAGAACAAATTCTGGGACGGACAATCCCGGCCGGCGCGGATTGAGCTTTGTGTCACTGAGTGCTTCAACCAGTGCACGAGCCGTGTCCACCATGTCACCCACTCGCCCATCAAAGACGTCAGGGTCAATGTCAGCCGTTACCGTCCACGTGTCTCTCGCAACTCTGTCCTGCCAACGTTCGGTATGAGCCGGCTCTGCCTGATTCGTGATGAGCGGGCTGCCATTCAAGGTAACCCCAAGTGGACGAGCTCCAGACCCGGGCGCGGGGGCTCCGCTTTTTGGCGGATTCATGGCATGAAAAACCTCTACCAACGTGCCAAAGCGTTCTTCGTGGTCATGAAATGAGTGGTCAGCATTCAGGCCCACACCAAGCATGAGTGGGCGTAAACGAGCAACCGTATACACAACCCGGCCGCCCTGCTTTTCCTTCCCCATGACAATGAGTGGGCTGATAGGTTCATCTGCTTGCCGTTCTCGTAAATGACCTCTGGGTCGTTCACGCAGCCCGATGATTCCGTCTGCAAAAGTCCTGAATCCTACCATATGGTCTCGCGCATCAGCAACGCGCGCTTGATGCGCTTCGCGTTGAGCCTGCTCTTCCGCCGCCGCATCGGTGCCGTGTGCCAACCGTCGCATCTGTTCGCTATCTGGCCTTACTTCATCGAGTCTCATACCATCCCCTCCTTTTATCTAACTATATTGTATAAAATATTGGTGAATTTTGCGAGTATAGGGTTTCATATGTGCTCACCTAAGGCATAAGATTCTCTTGTAATCACTGCCTTCATCAGATATAATCACCCCTGTTCAATATCCAACGGGGTATGGCGCAGTTGGCTAGCGCGCGCGCTTTGGGAGCGTGAGGTCGTAGGTTCAAGTCCTACTACCCCGACCACGAAAGACCGTCCAGTGGACGGTTTTTTAGTTTCCAACTAAACTACTTACATAAAGGAATGACCAATGACCCTTAAGGACGTACTACAATTTATTCAAGAGCACGACTTGGCCGTTCTTGCGACGTCTGGGCCCGACAATACGCCCCAGGCCGCAATACTCGAATTCACCGCTCTGGATGACGCCACTATTCTCATTGATACGCTCAAAACATCTCGCAAATACCACAATATGAAGTCAAATAGCAAAGTTGCACTCGTTATTGGCTGGGAAAACAACCGAACTGTGCAAATTACGGCCACCGCGACGGAGCTCGCTGGCCAGGACTTGGTGCGAGCCGAGGAGCAGCATGTTCACAACAATGAATATGCCCGAAAGTGGGAAGAGTACGACAGGGTTGCATATTTTGCACTGAAACCAAGCACTATTCACTATACCGATGCCGGGCAAAGCCCTTGGACAATCGAGGATTTCGAGCTATAAAATGCCAGAGATACCACAAGAGCGCATTGACAGAGCAAAGGAATTGCTTGCCGAAGCAAGACATGTGTCGATGGCTACCGTCAACCTAGACGGCAGCCCGCATAACACCCCTTTATTTTTCATTCCAGACGCACACTTGAAGCACATCTACTGGGGATCGGTTGAACGATCACTGCACTCGAAAAATGTGCTCAGAACAGGAAAAGCATTTTTCGCCTTATATGATTCACATAACGTAGGGGGTGGCCTATATCTGCGCTGCTCCAATGCACGAGTTACCCAAGGAGAAGAGCTCAATACCGCACTGCAAACACACAACACCCGTCGAGCCGGCTTTGGACGCAACCCCCTGTCGCCGGAGTATTACTCGCAAGAAGATGGTCAGCGGATGTTCATGGCAGACATTGTCGAGATATCTATCAACTTTGCTCTCCGCGACGAGGACGGCCATATCATTGAAGATGTGCGAGTGCCTACTAATGCTGGGTTGCTACTGTAATTGTCGTTGAATTAGTTCACAACCTTCAGCGCCGTTTCGAGATGCACCGCGTACGAGAAGAGCATTGAACTGGAAGGGCGGCTCCTCGGCCATCACTTGTTTTGTATGTTCTTCGTCACGCCAACGCGGGATAGTTGCTGAAAGTTCGATGCCAAGTGAAGAGTTTAGCACACCAACCATACCAACATCTGTGATATGAGCTGTTCCCTTTGGTAATATTCGTGCATCCGCTGTTGGCACATGCCAGTGATCGCCAACGACCATTGAGGCGCGCCCATCTAGATAGTGTCCGGCCATAACTTTTTGACTCGACCAGTCACCATGCACATTGACAGCAATGGCCGCCAGCTCAGTGTCTGCGTGAGCTTCGAGAATTGCATCGAGTTTCTTCAGTGGTGATGTGGTTTCCAAGTCCGCTGGAAAGACATTGGCAAGAATGCCACATACCAACACATTGCCCTTTTTTGTTTCAATAATTTTATAGCCCTTGCCGGGAAAGTCTCCAACCACATTCGCAACCCCTATGACGGGCGAAGCATCATCACCAAGTCGGTCGTAGAGTTGCTCCCGTTTATAGGAGTGATTGCCGCCCGTAAAGAAATCGACCCCCGATGCCATGAGTTCGTCCATATGTTGTGGCGTCATCGATTTACCGTGCGATACATTTTCTGCTTGAGCGATTACTAAATCCACTTCAAATTCTATGCGCAAATCAGGCAACAAGCGTGCTACCGTCTCACGACCAGGTCGCCCCATGACATCGCCAATATATAGAATGTTCATCGCCGTTTTGCCTCCAGCCAATCCGGTATCGGCCCAAATGTTATCTCAGCTTTGCGGGATATTTCCCATTCACCAACATCAAACACATCTTGATACAACTGAATCACATCGCCGGGAATTGCATCTTGCCAATTGTAGCCAAGCTTCTCTACCAACCCTCGGACCTCTGCTTCGCTATGCGCCTCCACTTCAAAAAATGGCTCCAGCCACGGCCACTCATCAAACTCAATCTCAATTCCATCAAGTTGCCACGATTCGCGATAGGTTTCTTGGACAGAATGAACTATCAGCCCGAGTTTCTCGTATATGGCGAGCATGGTTTCGAGGTCAGCTACTTCAGTCTCCAGCTCTTTGACGCCGTCAACTGTTCGCGCCTCGGTAAGTTTGTATGTTGTCGTAATTTTATCGCCCTCGTCGCGCAGCCGAATATACGCATTCTGTTTTTGCAACGATACGTCTTCGTAATCCAAGATGTAGCGTCGCATCATACGTCGCTCATGAACACACTGAGCACCAAGTTCTGTCAGCTTGTTCTTGACTAACTCAAAATTGGCATCTCTAATCTTTACTTCAAACTCTGTTTTCATGTGCTCAGTATAGCAACTCAAAACGCATATGATTGCAAAGCCAAAATAACAGGTGTAAAGTCACGATATTCACGTAGGCGAAAGCCGAATTGAAAAAGGGGGTGCCCACATGGGCAACCGAGCCGGATCACCCTGCAAGGGGGAGGTCATCGAGGAGCAAGACGACGGGTACGCAGTGCGCATCAAGAGCGGTCCGCCGCACATGCGCGGATGCATCGTGACGGTGCTCAGCAAGGAGTGCGCCGATGTCGAGTTCCAGGGGAAGCGAGGGCGACAGATCAGCTGGGGAGAGCAGGGCACCGGCAAGCCGGAGTCCTCGGTCGGTGATGACATCACCTGCCTGATTGCCGTCCATGGTGGTCAGCCCGTGGTGACGCGTTGGTTCAACGCATCCACCCACTCGCGTGGTCGACGCACCCAGGGCGTCAGTCGTCACTACTCGACCTCTGGCACTCACCTCGGGTCTTCGCTCGCCCGTTGGTGAGGCATCTGCGGATGGCCGGGGCTCCTGCCCCGGTCACCGCGGTGCCACACGGCCCACATAATTTCTTCTACGCGAAAATCCGCCTCATACGCGCATCGGCTTGCGCATGCTCACATTGAGCTGAGGCGGACTTCTGATTTTTTGAAACTATTTGGCGTATTCTACCGCTCGAGTTTCGCGGATGACATTTACCTTGATTGTGCCAGGGTATTGCATGGTTGACTCAATCTTGTTCGCGATATCACGGGCCATTTTAATAGCTGACAAATCGTCAATATTCTTTGGCTCTACAATCACACGAATCTCACGGCCTGCACTAATTGCATACGCCTTATCAACGCCCTCGAAACCTGTTGCAACGTTTTCTAGGTCACGCATACGCTCGGCGAAGTTCTCGGCCGAGATGTTACGCGCACCAGGACGTGCTGCTGACATGGCGTCAACGATGCGGATAATGAGCGCCTCAGGAGTAGTAGCCTCAACGTCATCATGGTGGGCGCCAATTGCATGAGCGATTGCTTCACTCATACCATACTTCTTAGCTAGCTCTTCACCAATGTGGTGATGTTTGCCTTCCATCTTGTGTGACAGCGCCTTGCCGAAATCATGCAACAAAGCTGCTGTCTTGGCAGTCGTTACATCAGCGCCAATTTCTTCGGCAATCATACCTGCCACATGGGCCATTTCGGTTGAGTGCTTGAGCACATTCTGACCATATGAGGTTCGGAACTTCAGCTCACCTAAGTAGCGAGCAATCTCTTTTGGAATACCGACTACGCCGACTTCACGCATAGCATCTTCAGCGGCTCGATCGATTTCTTTATCAATCTCACGCTCGGCCTTTTCCATGACTTCTTCAATGCGGCCCGGATGGATGCGTCCGTCCTTCATCAACGTTTCCATCACGATTCGGGCAACCTGGCGCCGGACCGGATCGAAACTCGAAAGCACAACCATGCCCGGTGTGTCATCGACAAGAATATCAACACCTGTGGCACGTTGAATCGCCTGGATATTGCGACCTTCCTTACCAATAATGCGTCCCTTCATCTCATCATCGGGTAGCTTGAGTGCGGTAACGGTTCGCTCGGCAGTAACTTCCGAGCTCATTCGCTCCATTGCAGTCAGCAAAATTGTCTGGGCCCGCTCCTCCGCAAGATCCTTGGCTTCTTCTTGCTTCTTAGCAATCAAGCCCTTGATGTCTTCCTTCATGTCGCGCTCGGTCATCTTGAGCAGATGTTCCTCAGCTTCAGACTTCTTCAGCTTGGCAATTTTTTCAAGTTTTTCCTGCTGCTTGGTCCGAATCGCCCGAATCTCATCCTTGAGCTTTTCAATTTCGCTCTCATCGGTGCGCAATTTTTCGGCCCGCTTGTCGAGTTCATCGAGCTTCTTATCAAGGTTCTCCTCACGCGAAACTAATCGATCTTCAATCTTTTTAATCTCTTTGCGCTGTTCTTGCTCTTCTTTTCGAGCATCCTCTTTGAGTTGTGCGGCTTCTTCTTTCGCTTCCAGAACAAGTTGTTTGGCTTGATCTTTTGCCTCATCAACTTCTTTTTTTGCTTTGTCTGCGGCTTCGCCGATTTTCTTTTTGCTGGTGGTCTGCGACGCACCAAAACCGATGCCTACGCCAACGATAGCGAGCACTATGGTAATTGGATCCATAACCTTCCCTTCTCGAGAAGAACCGACGACTTTATTAGAATTACACAGGGAGAATGTTGCGACGATGCGCGACGGTCAAAAGTGTGTGGTGTTCCTCTTCTGTCAGTGTCTCTCGAAGCCCGGATATTCTCACATTTATCAAATCCGGACGTGTGGTCATTTAAGTAATAGTAGTGTTGGACGAAAATTAGTCTCTAGTCCTAAGAAATAGTTTAGTGCATTACGTCACAATTCGGCAACTATAAATAGTGTATACTGCCTGAAATGACTGAATCACAGGCCGTTGAGTATGTTGATTTACCGGGCATTGAAAAACCAATGCCAATGGCTTCTGTTGTGCCTGAGACAGGAACCGTCGACGATAGTCGTCACATTACGTTATCGCTCGGCTTTGGCGAGCCCTTCGAACATAGCCTCATAGTAGCCCAAGCGCTTGCAAACCAAACGGGTCATCCGGTAACAACGTATGAGCGGCAAGTCGCAACACAAAGCGATCGACCGTCCGCAATTTCATTTCATAGCCGTGACGCATTATTAATTGCCGATGAGTATGGCGAAGCGCGATTCAAGAATGCTACCGCCAAGGTTGTTGCCGGGCATTCGCTCGCAGGTTTAGGCATTGCACACTTAGCAAGCGAGGAGCCTGATCGCTTCGGTGTCGTACAACTCACCAAAGCTGTTGGCACAACAACCATTCTTGACGCAGACCTCAATTATCTCGAACAACTTGCGATACTCGATGAAAAATCTTCCGTGCGAGCGGGTATTGCTATGTTGCTGCGCCTCGCACCACCAAGCCATGCCGCGACACTTGTGCCGCAAATGGTAGGTCCGTCACGTGAAATGCGAGATGTTTTCTTCCACGGATTGCATGATTTACGTGAGCAGTTCCACTCCTGTGGCACGTGGAAGGCACTTGCGAAAGCTGCAACGGCGCACCACGTTGACATCGCACCTGCGTTAATAGCCGTGCGAGAGGCTGGTGGTCGCGTCGGTGTGATAGGTGATAAGCGCGATCATATCTTTGATTCTCGCAAGATGCGTCGATCTGTGGTTGACAGGGATTTGGTCAATGACTTTGAGCTGCTTAATACAGGGCATGTTCCCTTGGCTACCGCACAGGGTCTTCGTGATGTCGAGGTTATGGGCGCACAAATTATTCGTCTGGGCACACGTCAACCAAAACGCGAAGCTGCCTAGTTATTTTCGAGGTTGGGTTATATTCGCGACGCCACCATATTCAGGAGTTACAATTTTTTCGTTCTGGTCGTTGGCTAGCAGCTCCTCACCGTTCGCGAGCCAGTCATCCGTTTGTGTTCCTACGATTGGTACCCCAAGACTCATTGCCAATGTGTTTGCAACGGTCACTCCGATACGCAACCCGGTAAACGAACCTGGCCCCTTAAACACGACAATGCCAGAAATCGCGTCCCATTGAACATTCAAAGAGTGGAGTTCATTTTCAATGGTTTTCAGAAGTGTGTCTGAAAGTTCGCGGTGTGCTTCCCAGGATGTTTCCGCTGCCAGCTCACCTGCCTCTGTAAGAGCTACATACGATTCAGGCTTGTCAGTACGAATCGCCAAAATCATTACTGTAGTCCGTTGAGCATATGGATATGAGTTGGACCGGCTGCCAAGCCAATATGTCTAGAGTCTTCACCCGTTGATGTGATTTCGATGAGTAGGCGATCTTCCGGCAACACCTGATTAACGATATTTGCCCACTCAACGACTGTTACCGATGTTGGATCTGTAACCGATTCACCAAGCTCACCCTGCATAACGCCCGGGTCGTTTAGACGATAGAAGTCAAAGTGGTTGATACGTACGCCATTTGGACAGTTGTACACGCGCGAAATTGTAAAAGTTGGCGAAGCTACTTGGTCGGTACTTCCCGCACCTTTCGCCAAACCGCGCACAAGTGTGGTTTTTCCGCCACCAATATCACTACGCAGCTCAATTACCTCACCACCTTTAAGATTTCTGCCGATTTTCTCGGCGAAGAGCAAGGTATCGTTGATACTGCTGGAAGCGAAGTCTGATGTCTGTTCTGTACTCATATATGGCATAGAGTACCGCTAATAGTGCTGCTACGGCAAGCACCCAGTTGTTTATTGGTTGGTCTTCCTCGTTCTTCGAGGTGTTACTAATCCCATCATTTTGCGCAGAAGCGTCGGTGCTGTTGCTGCCCGGATACGAAACGTCTTTCTTTTCCAGGGCTGTAGCGTCAGATGAGTTCAGCGTATCGGCGGAGATACCGGCAACGTTTGTATCGTTATTTGTCGCCTCTTCCACCCATTGCCACTCGCCATTAATCAGACTGTAACTTTGCCCGGAGGGCGCTTTTCCATAACTAAGTATGTCTTTCTCTTCTCCATCCGGCCCCAAAATATGAACCTGTCCACCACCGTTTGCCAGAACCAAGCCCGTATCACCCGAGTAGAGCGCGATGAATTCACCCGGTTTGAGATTATAGCTCCCGAGCGTGTGACTATATTTCCAATCGCTACCTGATTGGATAACATATCCTGCCGTGTCGACGGCGTAGTCATTTGGGTTTTTTATCTCAATAAATTCATGCTCGGCATCTGTCTGCGGCTTTACCGGGTCAGGGTATATCTCGGTCAAAACAAGGCGTGCAGAGTTCGTTGGTTTCGCAGTTGATTGCGCTGGACCGGTTTGTTTGGGTGGTGATTTGGGTGTTGTGTTTGTGGGGGATGGTTCTGAGGTTGCGACACTATCATCTTCCGACTCAGTGACAATTTCCGCCACCCAGGAGTCATATGTTGGACTTGGAGCTTCGCTGATAAACCAATCCGTCGAGTTGTCTTGGGTGTCAATCAGTCGTCCGTCCTCATCAACACGGCGCTTCAGTGACTGTTCATGACCATGTGTCTCAATGGCCATTGACTCAGGCTCATCAGCAGCACCCCAGCCTACGGTATCTAACACAGTTTCCTCTATTACGATACGTATGTGTCCCGAGGCGCCTGAGAGGCCACCATTGAATGGCTGGCTCGACTGCTCAAGATAATTACTAATTAAAAATCGACCGTACGGCGCAATCATCCCACTCAATTCGGCCTTCACCGACCAATTCACACCCGTTGCAGATTTGTACTGAACAATAACTCCCGCCATATCGAGTGGGTCAACAGACGTGTTCGCAATCTCGATATATTCTTCCCCGGCTGAAGCGGCCGAGCCAAGTTGTATCTCTGATATTTTTAGCGCTGTGTAATCATCCTGCTCAGTTGCGAACGCGCTCTGGCCAACCACCACCATCGCAACGAGTATAGCGATGAAAATTATTTTCATGGCGATAGCATATCGATTCCGGTCTTGGAGCAGGATTAAAATGGTCAGCCGAAATAAATAATGTAAAATGTGGTTATGCTTCGTTTTATTAACGAATTTGAGAATCAACCCGTTATGAGCCTGCGTGGCGGTCGGCGTATTTCGACTACTCTCGAGCCGTTACTCAACCCACACAAACTCCGTGTTGAAGGGTTGTTTTGCGAGGACCGAGCAAGTGGCGTCGATAAAATTCTACTGATGGAAGATGTTCGAGAGTTTAGCGACGTTGGTTTAATTGTAGATAGTGAAGAAAACCTGATGGATCCAGCTGACTTGGTGCGACTCGAGGACATAATGCAAATGAACTTTACGATGGTAGGAAAGCGGTTGGTTACACAAAGCGGCAAGAAGTTAGGCCGCGTTGAGGATTTTGCAATTGATGATGTGTCGTACCGCATCGAAAAAATCTATGCGCGACCAACTGCGCTTAAAACACTCAGCACGAATGATTACATTATTAGTCGACGACAAATTGCCAGCGTCAATCACGACGAGGTTATTGTTAAGGATGCAACCGTAAAAGACAACAAAGCGCGACGCCCATCGCTTAATCCTCTTCGCCCATAAGGGCTTGTGATATGTCGGAGTAGCTGAACCCCTGCCTTTGAAGGTAGGCCATGAGCTTCCTGTCGTCAGCATAACGACTCCGCTTCTTGGCAATCGCATTCTGAAGCGCGTCCGTGTCGGTCTCACTCAGTACTTTGTCGATAATAGCTGCGTCTACACCCTTAGTAAACAACTCATTCCGGATGAAGCGGTTACTTTTATGGGCATTCCTTCGATGTTCTACCCAACGTTCAGCAAAATACTCATCATTTAATAGATTGAGCTTGTAGCATCGCGCAATAATGCTGTCTATCAGCTCGTCTGCAGCCTTTTTTTGAATCAGATAGGTGCGAATCTCACGCTCTGAGTGCGGTCTTCGCATGCACTTCTCGATTGCGCGGGCGAGCACAAGCGAGTCAGCTGACTTTTTCTCTAGAACAGCCAGCTGGGAGTCACTGAGTGTTTGGCCCTTTCGAACTTTAGATTCCAGCAAATCGTTCGATGTAAGCGAAAAGCTGTATTTCCCATCTAGATATATAGAGTACCTATCTGGATTATTTTTTTGCGACTTTATATCTGATATATTCATCTATCAGTTATATAGCTTATCGCTTATTCTGAGGCTTCTTTTACGGCCTTCAGAACTTCCTTCCGAATCTTCTCGAATGTCTTTGGGTTATCTTTGAGATATTGTTTGGCTGCCTCGCGACCCTGTGCAATCTTTGCGCCGTCATAGTCGTACCATGCACCAGACTTACCAACGATTCCCTTGGCAGCCGCAAGATCAATAAGATCACCGGTTGCCGAGATACCTTCGTTGTACATTATGTCAAATTCCGCGGTCTTAAAGGGTGGCGCGATCTTGTTTTTTACAACCTTGACGCGCGTTCGGTTGCCAACGACATCTTCACCAACTTTAATTTGGCCAATTCTTCGGATGTCGAGTCGTACCGACGAGTAAAACTTGAGTGCATTACCACCGCTTGTGGTTTCCGGGTTGCCAAACATAACGCCAATCTTCATACGAATCTGGTTAATGAAGATGATTGTACAGTTGGTTTTACTGACAATACCCGTGAGCTTGCGGAGTGCCTGGCTCATGAGTCGCGCTTGCAGACCAACATGAGCGTCGCCCATGTCGCCGTCAATTTCGGCTTGCGGCACCAAGGCGGCAACCGAGTCAATAACAACCACGTCGACTGCGCTTGAGCGAACCAGTGTTTCTAGAATTTCGAGGGCTTGCTCGCCAGTGTCGGGTTGAGAAATCAAGAGACTATCGATATCTACGCCAATGCGCTTCGCGTACTGCGGGTCGAGTGCATGTTCAGCATCCACAAACGCTGCGGTGCCACCGGCTTTCTGGACTTCTGCAATTGCATGCAATGTCAGTGTCGTCTTACCCGACGATTCCGGACCGTAAATCTCTATAATACGCCCCTTTGGGAAACCACCTCCAAGTGCCAGGTCAATTGAAATACTACCAGATGAATATGTTTCTACTTCTACCTTGCCTGCCTCGCCCAAACGCATGATAGAACCCTTGCCAAATTGCTTTTCGATTTGATCGACTGCTAATCCGAGGGCCTGCTTTTTTCCGTCGTTTTCGGACTTTTTTGAATCCGCCATGAAACTACCTCTCCTTTTACGTTGCGTGCGTATGAGTCCATTATACGCGATGGGTGTAAATCAGTCGTTAGTTTTAAGGTGCTTTTAACTTTGAAAGCACAAGCATTACCACTATAATGATGCCTATGCGTGTATCTGACACCCTGGTTCAGCAATTGCTGCTGTCTGCCGGCAAGATAAAAGAGGAAGATCTAGAAAGCTTGCAAAAAAAAGTCGCTGAAGCCAAGCGACCAATGCAAGATGTGGTCATAAAGGACAATCTCATAAGCGAACGCGAGCTGACACAGCTCTACGCCAAAGAGATTGAAGTTCCCTTTATTGAAATCAATCCCAAGGACCTGGAAAAGGAAATGCTCCAGAAAATTCCGGAGCGCATCGCTAGGCAATATAAGGTTGTGTTGTTTGGCAAAGACAATCGCACATACCAATTGGCAATGGATGACCCGGATGATGTTCAGGCGCTAGACTTTATCAAGAAGCAATTATCGCAATACGTAAAAGTATATATCGCACCAAGCACGAATATTTTAGCCGCGCTTGACCAATACCGTGAAAATATATCGACCGAGATTTCCGATGTTATTACTGAAGTTGAAGGCGCCGAGCTGGACGAAGACGTCTCAGAAGAAGATTTGGCTGAGAATTCGCCGATCGCGCAGACGGTTAATTTGCTAATTGAATATGCGATCAAGACGGAGGCCTCCGACATCCACATCGAGCCACATGAAACGTATGTGCAGGTGCGGTATCGACAGGACGGTGTGCTTAAGGAGGCAAACAAGCTTCCCAAGAAAGTTCAGGCGGCACTTGTTTCGCGCATCAAAATTCTTTCAAACCTGAAGATTGACGAACGACGTGCGCCGCAAGATGGTCGCTTCAAAATTAATCTCAATGGTCGCATCTTTGGTTTTCGTGTTTCGACCTTACCGGTTGTTGAGGGTGAAAAAGTTGTTATGCGTGTACTTGATGAATCAACCGAGCCGGCGTCGCTTGAGCAGCTTGGCTTTTGGGGTACTGCCCTGAACACGATTAATAAGGCCATTAAAGAACCGCACGGCATGATGCTCGTTACCGGCCCAACGGGCTCGGGTAAGTCTACTACCCTGCACTCAGTACTCAATATCCTCAATCACCCGGATATAAATATCTCCACCGTTGAAGATCCGGTTGAATATCGACTCGATGGCGTAAACCAAACACAGGTAAACGTTAAGGCCGGAATGACCTTTGCAAATGGTCTCCGAGCTCTGCTTCGTCAGGACCCGAATGTCATCATGGTTGGTGAAATTCGTGACGGCGAAACAGCCGGGCTGGGCGTCCAGGCAGCACTAACCGGACACTTGGTGTTCTCGACTCTGCACACTAACAATGCCGCAACCTGTTTGCCACGTTTGCTAGATATGGAAATTGAACCATTCCTGATTGCATCAACGGTGCGTGCCGTAGTCGGTCAACGTCTCGTGCGCAAGATTAACCCTGAAGAGGCCGAGTCCTATGCTCCAAGTGCAGAGCAACTCAAAGAGATTGAGGATGCATTCGGTATTAAGGATGCCAATGGGTGGAAGCAGATTTTTACGCTCGTATCGGCGGCCGATCCAAAGCTTGAGATAAAAAGTGCAACCGACATTAAACTATGGCGACCAAAGGATGGCTTAGAGCCGGGTCAAACCGGCTACAAGGGGCGAATGGGTATTTACGAAGTGCTCGAGAATGATGCCGAAATCCAAAAAATGATTGTCGCCAACGCGACGGCTGATCAAATTCAGGAACAAGCTATTAAAAGCGGCATGATTACTATGCATATTGACGGCCTGATAAAGGCCCTGCTCGGCCGTACAAGTATTGAAGAAATCCTACGAGTAACGCGAGAATAATATGTCCAAGTTTGATTACACAGCATTCGACAAATCAGGCGCCAAAGTTAATGGCGTGGTTGATGCGAACGACAAGGATGCGGCGACCAGTATCGTTGCGAGCCAAGGTCTGAAGCCGCTTGTTGTGAAGCCATACAAAAAGAAGTTTGACCCCAACAATCTTGAAATTCCATTCCTAACACGCAAGAGCGTCAAAACAAAAGACCTTGTGATTTTCACGCGTCAGCTCGCCACCATGATAAACGCTGGCGTGCCACTGGTGCGTTCGCTGGCAACTATGCAGGCCCAGACCGAAAACCCGTACTTTAAAGAAATTCTCGAAGACATCAGTAAAGAAGTCGAGGGCGGATCAAGCTTTGCCGACGCATTGCGTAAACACCCAGATGCGTTTAACGACATTTACGTCAATATGGTAGCCGCCGGTGAGGCCGGTGGTATCCTTGACGACATTCTGAAGCGTTTGGCCGTGCAACAAGAAAAGGCGGCGACAATTAAAAAGAAAGTGAAAAGCGCAAGCACCTACCCTGCGGTTCTCGTAGTCATTACGGTGTCCGCATTCTTCGGTCTGATGCTCGTTGTTATTCCTCGCATCGGTGAGATCATCAAGGACTTAGCCGGTGAAGACGCCGAATTACCACCAATCACCCAGGCCATGCTGGATATTAGTGACTTTACTGTTGCCAACGCCCCGTTGGTTATATTGACTATGGGCATTGGCGTTTATAGCATCCGGCGCTATGTAAAGACACCCGGTGGAAAGAAAAAGTGGCATATGCTGTTGCTCAAAATTCCCGTTCTAAAGAACGTTATCGCTAAGGTTGCCATCGCCCGTTTTTCTCGCACCTTCGCATCGCTTATGTCATCCGGCGTGAGTGTGATTGAGGCGCTTGAAATCACCGGCAAGGCAATTGGCAACGTGGTTATTCAAGAAGAAATCATGGCTGCCGCTCAAGAAGTACGCGCCGGACGTCAGCTGTCTGAACCATTGGCAGAAAGTGCCCTTTTCCCGCCAATTGTGTCGCAGATGCTTGCTATTGGCGAAGAAACTGGTCAGACCGACACAATCCTCATCAAGGTAGCCGATTTTTATGAAGAAGAGGTTGACGCTGTGATTGACTCGCTCAGCTCAATTATTGAGCCGGTAATGATTGTTTTCTTGGGTGGCGTGGTTGGCCTTGTGGCCTACTCTGTGATGGGCCCCATCGCTGGTCTCTCCCAACAGATTAATTAAAATCACATAACCTCGGTTGACAGAGCCATGCCCTATCCGCAATAATAAGCACTAGCGAAATCAACATCCTTGTTGAGAAGCAAATAATTTACAAATAATCAAAGGAGGGTGGGATATGTCCCTACGTCTTCGTAAAGAATCAGGTTTCACAATTATTGAACTCCTGATCGTAATCGTTGTGATCGGTATCTTGGCTGGTCTCGTTTTGAACGTCTTCACAGGCATTCAAGAGGATGGCCGCGATGCAGAACGCAAGACTGACCTTGAAGCATTAGAAGGTCACCTTGAGGCATACCAAGCACGAAATGGTATGTACCCAACAAGTGGCGACATCGATGATGTGACTGCAGATGCAACATTCATCTCAGACAACTTCGAAGGTCTCGACACAGACGCAATGATCGACCCAAGCAGTGGCGACGAATACGTCTACACAGCTTCTCCATCTGCACCAGCAGCGTGTGACAACACTACTGTTGAGTGTTCAGGTTACACACTCTGTGCTGACCTCGAAGAAGATGGTCGCGGCTCAGACGACGCAGACTCTGACACATGTGACGAGTCACGCACCAGCAACATCTAATCATTGATATTGCACTTAAAAACCCCGGCTTCGGTCGGGGTTTTTAGTTGGCTTATAAGTACTTATGCTTATAATAGATGTAGAGATACGTTTATTTATGTCTAATAACAAACAACAATCTGGGTTTACTATCGTTGAGATTATCGTAGGACTGGTGGTGCTTCCCCTGTTCCTGTATTCAATCGGTTTGGTTGTCAACTCTACGGGTGCGCTCAACGACCGTAGCAAAGACCTTACCCTCGCCCACGCTCTGGCAGAGCAAAAAGTTGAAGAGTTGCGCTCTGCGAACTACATTAACTTGCCGAGCGATGGCACGGTGGTTAACTTTGAGGACGAATTGCCGAATTCTCTCCAAGGTGCACGCACCGCAACCTACACTGTTACGGACATAAATCCTTCACTGAAGCAGATTGATATTGTCATCGAGTACTACGTCGGTTCGCGCGCAGAAACGCTCAATTACGCAACCTACATCGGTGAGCTTGGAGTTGGACAGTGAGAATTACCAGCGACCAGAGGGGTCTGACTATTACTGAACTCGCCATTGCCGTATTCATGGCCGGTCTGGTAGCGGTTCTGGTGGGCGGGATTACGACCACATTTTATGGTGCTGTACTTCGACAGCAAGTTGAAGCCCGCATGGTCGTCGACTCACAAATCATCCTGCGAGACATCGTCGATGAACTGAGAGTTGCATCTGGTATCATCGAGACAAGTAACATTGCCGACCCCTACGAACCAACAGGCGGCTGGTCGACCAGCAGTGATAATGCAATTTTGATTGTAGAAACACCAGTGATAGCCAATGACGGTAGCTTTCTCATGAACAGCGACACCGGAGAGCCCTACATGAATGAGGTTATCTATTTTGCCGAAGACCGCTACATGTATAGACGCCTACTGACCAACAAGGATGCTCCGAGCAACGATCGTCAACAAAGTTGTCCGCTTGAGTATGTTGGCACGGGCGACTGCAAGGTGCCAGACTCAACACTCAGCGAAGATTATGATGTCATGACCTTTGTTTTCTACGACCAGGATGACGGCGTTACTACCGATACCTTGCTTGCCCGCTCGGTTGAGATGCGGGTTAATTTGTCGCGTCGGATTTTCCGCGGTACGGTCGCGATTGAAAACAATATTCGCACAACATTGAGGAATCTCTAGCATGATTAATCTGCGCACTGAAAGAGGCTTCATTCTACCAACGATAATCATCGTTGCCATTATGCTCACGACGCTCAGTCTTATCGTCTCCGAACTTGCAATCAACAACCTCAAGCTGTCACGGGCCGATAACTATCGTGTGATTGCCCAGCTGGCCGCCGATGCGGGAGCAGACTATGGGGTAACGTCACTCAACACCTCAAACGCCTGGACTGGCACGCCAGGTGAGCTCGAGCTGTACGATATCAACGATGTCCGGGCGACATACGAAGTTACGGCGGTAACCGACCCGTTCGATGACTCAATCGTGACACTGACCACTACCGGTCGCGCCTACAGCCCGTCAACCGAGACAACTCCCCGCAACGAGCGAACCTACGTTTTGACATTAAATGGTCTAGATAACGGAGGTCAGTTTAGCCTGGTTACCGGTGTTGGTGGACTTCTCATGCGTAATAACTCCAAGATTGTTGGTGGTGACGTATTTGTAAACGGCACCATAGACTTAGAGGGCAGTGCCCAAATTGGGCTTACAACGAACTTTGTTCGCGTGGAAACAGCCCATCAAAGCTGCCCAGACCCTGCTGATGGCACTTATCCGCAAGTCTGCGGACCTGCCGATGGCGAACCGATCACAATTAGTAACTCTGCGCATATCTACGGTGATGTCTATGCGACCAATCAAACCACAACAGATGGTATGACGGACGGTGGCCTCATTGGTGCGTCTGGCGGTCCCCGCCCGCTGCCCGACATTCATGATCGTGATGCGCAAATTGCAGCTGTTTCCAGCAATCCTGACAACAACAGTGCAAGCTGCACAACCAATGGTGGCAACAAAACCTGGGCTGCAAATTCTCATATTACAGGTGGCGATGTTCAGATTAACAAGAGCTGCACAGTAACCATTGAGGGCGATGTATGGATTGATGGCAACGTCATCATGCGTCAAAGTGGAACGATTCGCGTCGCCAACTCGGCCGGCTCGGACATGCCAACTATCATGATTGACGGCGATGAAGGTCTTTTGATGCGAAACTCATCCATGCTCGACTCGAACAACCTTGGCACTGGCATGCAAGTCCTCACCTATCACTCAACTGCAGGGTGTTCACCAGATTGCGCCGATGTGTCGGGCACGGATCTTTATGACTCGAGGGATATCATCACAATCGACCTGGACAACTCGGCCAGCGCGCCTGACTCAGTCCTGTACGCCAAATGGTCACGGGTTACAATCAATAACTCAGGAAACATTGGGGCATTAGTTGGCCAAACGGTCGAGCTGCTCAACCATACATCAATCACCTTTGGAACTGCCGTTCCAACGCCGGGGCTTGAAAAGTACACCTTCCTAATTCGGGAATATAGAAGAGAGTATAATTGATTGATTTTTACTGTTATACTAATGTCTGAAACCGCTTATGGCTAACAACGAACACCTACCGCTTTTTCATACCAACAAGCCCGTGTTTGGGATTGATATTGGATTTAGCTCCATCAAAGTGATGGAGATTGACCAGTCCAGCAAAAAGCCCGTCATTACGGGCTATGGTTATAGTACGTTTGACAGCAAGTGCATGAAAAACGGCGTGATTATTGACCACGAGAGCCTAGCCAAAAGTATTTATGAACTCGTCTCTAAAAACCTGGTTGGTAAACTTACAACCAAGCAAATTGTGACCGCTGTACCTGTAGGGCGCAGTTTTAACCGCATCCTCACACTGCCGGCTATGAGCAAAAACGACCTTGATCAGGCGATTAAGCTCGAAGCCGAACAATACATTCCCGTTCCGATTGATGACCTATACATCGACTACCAGGTCGGCGAAACAAAGAATGACACAACTGAGGTTTTGGTCGTCGCTGCGCCACGCGCTGTTATTGATTCATACACCACACTGTTCCAGATTCTCGGACTCGAGACAGCCGCTGTCGAAACAAGTATTAACGCTGGTACCCGCCTGGTTATGCATGCCGAAAATACCGACGTTCCGACCCTAATTATCGACTTTGGTTCAAAATCCACTGACCTCAGCATCTTTGACCAGGTGCTCCGCGTAACCGGAAGTGTGGGCTCGGGTGGCGACCACATGACAGATGCAATCGCCAAGACGCTCGGCGTGACTCGCTCGCAAGCACACACCATCAAGACAAAGTACGGTATCGATGCCAGTAAGAAGCAAAAGCAGGTAATCGGTGCTGTGCAGCCAATTCTCGACAAGCTTGTGGCCGAGATTAAGAAGATGGACCGCTTTTATCAAGACCGATCCGATGGCGAAAAGAAAATTGAGCAAGTCATTATTCTCGGCGGTGGTGCAAACATGCCAGGTCTGGCTGATTACATTACCGATAAGGTCCGAGTTGCGACTCGCATGTGCAACCCATGGCTGAACCTGAGCTTTGGCAAAATTCAGCCACCGCATCAGCTAGAGAAGACTTTGTATGCCACAGCAGCAGGTCTTGCTCTGGTAAGTGCTCGGGAGTTAAACAATGATTAATCTGCTTTCACCCGAACTCAAAAAGGCGCGTCGCTTCGCAAAGCTCAATGTTTTGTTAATTGAGTATGTTATTTTAATCGCCATCGCTATCACCGGCATGATTGCACTTCTGTTTTACGGGGAAAGCACACTCAACGCCACCAAAGCCACCCTAGAAGAGTCGATTGCGGACGATGAAGCTCGCGCGTTGGAGCTCGAGCCTATTAGTAAGGAAGCCAGTGAGTTATCCGGCACTGTGAATACAATCGGAACACTCCTTGATCAGGAAGTTAAATTCTCATATGTCCTGCAGGAGATTGGCTCAATTATTCCTCCTGGGGTCATCTTGTCAGGATTGACACTATCTCAGGATACGAGCAAACCAATCCTGCTTGAAGCCAACCTGACGAGCTATGAAAAAGCAGGCGTATTCCAGCAAAACCTTATCGAATCTGATTTGTTTATCGGTGCCGATGTCATCTCGGTAACCCAGGGTACCGTGACCGGTTATGGTTTCCGTGCGCAAATTCAGGCCTACTTTAACCCGGAGGTGCCGTTGAATTCGCTTGATGATCCTGTCGAGGAAGAAGAGGTGGTTGAAGAGTCTGAGGTTGAGGAATCACAAATACAAGATAGTGAGGATCTCGCACCATGACGCCAAAAAGCATGTTTTTCACTCTGCTCGGCACTGCAATCGGCCTCATCGCAATTGGCGGCGGCGTGTACTACTACTTCAACAGCTCGCTCGTCACACTCAATCAAGAGGTGGGAGAGTTGCTCGCCGAACAAGAGGTCATCGGTTTGCAGATAGATGTATACGAAGCCACCGAAGAGCAAGTTGAGGACCTGGAATTTGTAGAGGAACTTGCCAACAGCGTCTTGCCCGCCGACAAAGAGCAAGCCAACGTTATTGCCGAGATTAAACAGTTCGTCAGCGAAGCCGGTTTGCAAATAGAGCAATTGAGCTTTAACACCAGTGCTACAACTGGCACCGGTCTGTCATTAACGCAAACTGAAGCTGTAGCCAATCTGCCTGGGGTTCGTGTTCTCCCTGCAACTGTTGTTATCTCCCAAGGTGCTCGATACGAGGACGCACTACGACTGCTCCGAAAGATTGAAAATAACCAACGCAAGATGCAGGTGACCGAGGTAAGTCTATCGCCAATCCCCGGCTCAAATCGACTCGCTACCATAACCCTCAAGTTGAACATTTACTTACGTGGCGCCGCACCGCAACCAACAGAACAGGCACCAACAACGCCACAGGGGGGCTCATAGCATGAAACTTGATATGGGTTTTGACTACAAGAAAATAATCAACACACTTCTTAACTTTGGTTCACGCTATCGAATCATTATTACCAGTGCATTATTACTGTTAGTTGGTGGATATGTGCTTCAACGCATAAATACACTGACTGTCACAGAGCTGGATATAGATTACAAGAATCAACGCATTAGTGAGATTGAACGAGTTGAGTTCGACCAAGATTCCATAGATGCAATTGTTGAGCTTAATGAATCTGACGTCAACATTACGTCCGACTTCGCTGAGCGCAACAACCCATTCGCCAACTAAATCCGATAGGTATTGTGACCGGCCGGGTGTCGCCGTAGGTAGTCTTCATGTGCCTCGATGATAATTTTGGCAATCCTGTTTGGGTCTTCTGCATATGGAAACTTAAAGTTTGCCGCCTCACCGGCTGTCTCAATCTCAATAGTGCCGTAGTTTAAAAACGTTTGAACAATACCCTTCTGATCAACAGACACATCTTGAATCTTTGCCAAGTTGAGCTGGCTAACCTGGCGGTTAAACAAGCTAAACTGCAGCACCTGGATGATATTCTCATTGGTCACAACTAATTGGTTCGACTTATACACCCGCGAACCAACATAGGTAAATAACGAAACCAGTACGATTAAACAACCAAACAGAATGCCATATGCAAATGCTGGGATTTCAATGTCAAAACTGTCTCCGTAGGCAATCGCCAGATACATAGTTACGAGAAGCGTAACGATACTACCGATGCCACCCACGTAAATCAACATTAAGCCGATGTTATGACGACGAACATCAACAATCACCTGTTCATTTTTGTCGATATCGAGAATTTCTTGTGTAGGCATAATGATTCCTATTATAACTTAATTATAACAAGCTCTCCTGATTACTATCAGTGTCACTTATTTTCTTTCCGAGATGTCTATACGCTTTGTGCGTTACCTTGCGGCCTCTGGGTGTACGTTCAATAAAGCCGATTTGCATAAGATATGGCTCGTAAAAGTCTTCGACCGTGCTTATTTCATCGCCCAGCAGCGCTGCCAGCGTATTTAGGCCAACCGGACCGCCATTGTAGTTTTCAATCATTGCATTGAGTAGCAAGCGGTCAGCCGGATCAAGTCCGTGTGCGTCAATCTCAAGCATATCGAGGGCTTTCTCGGTAACAACCGTGTCTATCATGCCGTCGCCATTCACGTCTGCATAGTCACGAACTCGTTTGAGAAGACGGTTGGCAATGCGAGGTGTGAGGCGGGAGCGAGTGGATAGCGTACCGGCCGCTTCTGGATGTATCTCGGACCCAAGCAAATCCGCCGAACGCTGCACAATCTGTGCAATCTCCTCTGGTGAGTAATACTCAAGTCGGTGGAGCATACCAAAACGATCGCGAAGCGGCGCTGCCAGTGCGCCGGTGCGTGTCGTTGCACCAATCAACGTGAACTTCGGCACATCAAGTCGCAAACTACGCGCGCTTGGCCCCTTACCAAGCATGATGTCAATGGCGTAGTCTTCCATTGCCGAGTAAAGAACTTCCTCGACCGAACGGTTTAAGCGGTGAATCTCATCGATAAACAGGATGTCGCCATCACCCAGATTAGTTAAAATGCTCGCAAGGTCAGCAGCTCTATCAATTGCCGGGCCTGATGTGACACGAATCTGCGCGCCCATTTCATTTGCTATTACACTTGCCAGGGTCGTTTTTCCGAGTCCCGGAGGACCGTACAGCAACACATGGTCAAGCGGTTCACCGCGCTTGCGGGCAGCCTCAATAGCTAGCTTGAGATTGTTTTTAATTCGCTCTTGGCCAATATAATCCTTAAACTCACGCGGTCTGAGGACATTCTCAATACGCTGTTCTTCGTCATTCTGCTCGTCATCACTATTGCCGGGGTCTACGATTCGCTCAATTGCCATTATTGCTTCTCCCCTACCTGATAAAAGTAGTCACACAAACCATCATTATTCAAGTGAAGTACGTAGAGCCCTGCCCAACGGATTTCCCTGCCGTCATTTGTGTAGCTCAGCGCCCACCGAACGGCATGGTGGTCGTCTTCATTCACCTGTGTTTCAAAATCGAGTTGAATGTTATCTTGAGCTTCAATCGCCTGCCACTCGTTTCGAATGGCGCTCATGTTCTCGAGGTGCGTAAAGGGATTTTCCCAATATTCAACGTCCGGTGCAAACAACGACAATACGCTATCAATATCTTTGTTAATCCAGTGCTCGGCGAAGCTTTGTAACCACAGTTGCACGGTCATGATTGACCACCCTTCAAAGCAGCTTTGATGCGCTGATCGGTAGGCAATGATGCATCGACACCGCGTAACACTTGAGCAGCATCGGCAACTGAGTAGCCGAGTGCCACTAGGCCGGCAACTGCTTCGTCATTTTCGGGTGCATCACTCAAGAAGCTGGTTGCACCGTCGCCAACTTCGAGGCCAACCTTATTCTTCAAATCGACAATCACCCGCTCGGCAACCTTTTTGCCAACGCCTTGCGCGGCTGTAATAAACTTCGCATCGCCATTGGCAATGGCTGAACGCACCTGGCCTTCACTGCCAATATTCAAAATCGCCATAGCAGCTTTTGGACCAACGCCCGTAACACTGTTGAGGAGTCGAAATAACTCACGTCGTGATTTGTTTCGAAAGCCAAATAACTCGTGTCCATCTTCTTTGATTTGCTCAGCAATGTACAAATCACCGGTTGTGCCGATAGTCAGCTTCTGCTGTTCATCACTACACACATGTACGCCATATCCAACTCCACCACACATCACCACCACTTGTGCGCCATCATGTTCCGAAATTTCACCTGTCAGTCGTGCAATCATAGGCTTTATTTTACATGAAGTGTCGCCATATGAGTAAGGGCAACAGCAAGTGCATCGGCAGCATCATCCGGACTCGGCTTCTTCTTTAATTTTAGTTGCACGCGCACCATTTCCTGAATCTGTGCCTTGGTTGCGCGACCATAGCCTGTCATGGCCATTTTTATCTGCAATGGCGTGTACTCAAAGATAGGCAATGTGGCCTGCGCTAATTTGAGGAGTATCACTCCACGTGCTTGCGAAACAGTCATAGCAGTCGTCACGTTCTGGGCAAAGAATAGTTTTTCAACAGCGGCAACATCCGGCTTGAGTTCTTCAATCAGCTCATCGAGCGAATCATGAAGTTCGACTAATCGCGACGCAGGATCGTCACCTATGGTTGTCTTTATGACGCCAGCATCAAGCATTTTGGCATTGCGCCCTTGCTCAATAAGACCGAAACCGATGATGCCACTCCCGGGATCAATACCTAAGATTCGCATTGCTAATCGAGATTTACCGAGTCATCAATATCAAAATTCGAGAATGTGTTTACAACGTCATCGAGTTCTTCGATGGCATCCATAATGTTCATAATCTTGCGCGCTTGTGCCTCGTCGTCAACTTTAATGGTTGAGTTCGGCACATATTGTAGCTCCGCATCGCTGACTTCGAGACCGGCTTCTTTAATGGCATCACGTACCGCGCCAAGTTGTTTCATGTCTGTGTAAACAACAATTTCACCATCATCTTCAACGGCATCCTCTGCACCCGCATCCAAAATGGTAAGCAGCGCATCCTCACCGGTTGCTTTGACTGTGATGACGCCTTTGCGGGTAAATTGGAAGGCAACGCTGCCACTCTCAGCCATGTTGCCACCATTCTTATTAAATGCCGTTTTAACCTCGGTGGTAGTTCGGTTACGATTGTCACTCGCCGCCTCCACGATTACACCCACACCGCCCGGACCATAGCCCTCAAACATATATTCTTCAATCATTCCACCGCCAAGCTCGCCCGTGCCACGCTTAATAGCTTTTTCAATGTTGGCATTTGGCATGTTTGCAGCCTTTGCCTTATCAACGGCCAGCGCAAGTGATGGATTCATAGTTGGATCGCCACCGCCTTTTGCGGCAATCGCAATCGCATTACCCAGGCGCGTAAACTCGGCGCCTCGCTTGGCATCGTTACCGGCTTTTTGTCGTTTAATTTTTGCCCATTTGGAATGTCCAGCCATGGTCAGAATTCTCCCATCAATATTCAGGGGTATTATAGCATGCTTTGCCTCTGTTTTTGGCGCAAACCGAGCATCGCCAACGCAAGACAAACATACAGCACAACAAGCTGAGTAGGGCTAACCGACAAACTCAACAATGCCCAGTCCACCGGAGCCAGATATTCTATGAGCGCAGTGATTACCTCCAGAACAAATTGGGCTGGCCACACCAGATACCCTCCAATCGATGCACCAAAAAATAACCCGATACCCGACACAAATGTTGTCACCATGGCAAGCGGTATCAGTGGCAAGATTAGGGCATTCGCAAATAAAGACACAATCGATATCTCATGGAAAATCAACAGAATGATAGGTGCAGTTGCAAGCTGTGCTGAAGTTGTCTCAATCATAATTTGGGCCAACAGGGAGGGTTTTCTATCTCCAAATACCTTGTGTTGCACAAGTGGCGCAAGCACAAGCACACCAAAAAAGGCCGCTAGCGACAAGTACCATCCGACGTTTTGCCAAGCATAGCTTGGCCGAGCGAATGCACTAATTGCCGACGAGTAGAGCAAAATTACCCACGGACTCATACTTCGACCGTAATACCAAGCACCGAGACTCAGCCCTGACACTATCATGGCTCGCGTTATTGATGGACTCAGACCGGTCACACTCACAAACATCAGTAGCGTAAGGCCGGTGAGCAACACTGTTTGGTAGCGCGAGAAGCGAGCAAACATACGACGCATGGCGTTGGCCAGAATCGTTAAATTGTAGCCACTCACTGCCACGATATGTGTCAGACCTGTTGCCGATAGCTGGCTAACCAACGATTCGGGTAGCAGTGTTCGAATGCCGATCAAAAACCCCAGCCCAAGTGAAGCTTCGGGGTCTGGAATGGCTGAAAATATTTGTGCGATGAAGCGCTGTCGAAAGGAAGTGAGCAATGACGTATCGTGATAGAGTACTGAGATTTCCGCGTAATACATGCTGGCCTGCCAATATGCGAAACCCTCGCGCATTGTACCTTCCAGCTCAATCGTGTCTCCACGACGTACATCGTTCACAAAACCTCTGATGCGCATCGTAATATCAAGATGCTTTGCTCCGTATCGCACATCTTCAACATTAAATTCATACTGACCACTCTCGTGATACACAGGATCTGTCACAACTTCAGCAATGAGCGCAACTTTCTGGCCGTGCAAATCTTTAACTGCCAGATAATCGGCTAGAATTGGCTGGCCACGCAGCGCTCCAATTACCATTCCCATGAGCAGCATTATAAGCGGTAGTAGGTATTTGAATTTAACACTCAACGCCAACAGTACAGCACTGCTCAACACTATAATTCGTAGCGAAAACGGCGAGTGGTATGTTCCGAGCACACCAAGCAA
>JBPEXE010000003.1:0-6886 GCA_052031955.1 Saccharimonadales bacterium (SeqCode) | reverse complement strand
CGTCATGCAACCAAATGACGTCGTGGAGTTTAAATTTAATGTCTCGAAATAAAAGGATGTTTCCAATGTTAGAAGGTACGAAACTCGAAGGCTTTGAGCCAATCGAAAAAGTTGAAGAGCTACAAATTATTGATGTTGTTGAGGGCGAGGGCGACGAATGTCCAAAGTGGGCCACAATCACCGCTCACTACACGGGTGCACTGTGTGCCGATGGCACAATCTTCCAGAGTTCAAAAGACATGGGGAAGCCAATCACCTTTAGCCTTGAGCAAGTCATTGAGGGCTGGCAGGACGGCGTTCCGGGCATGAAAGTTGGTGGCACACGACGCCTCATCATCCCAGCTATGATGGCCTACGGCTCAGCTTCACCATCAAAGAACATACCGAAGTATTCCGATTTGGTATTCGACATCGAGCTAGTCGCAATAAAGTAGCTTGCCCGCCCCACCCCATCCACCAGGGTGGTGGGTGGATTGTGGCGCATAAATGCTTCAAAGTTCCTTAGAACTCTTTTTTCTAATTCAATTCACAGCAATCTACTGAGAAAGAATCCACTCCATCACTTTTTGTTTGAGTTCCATATATTCGGCTTCTTCAAATTGCATATTGGCGATGCAGTACTGTTTGCCACGCATGTGCGAGCAGAACATACACTCATACATGTCATAACAGTCGTTAATAAAGACTGAGTTCGAGATTTTGCCAGACCACGTTACGGAGAAACTGTTCGAAATATCTGCACTGTCATCAACACGCACCGAATACGTCACGTTTGATGAACGCTGCACAG
This sequence comes from Saccharimonadales bacterium (SeqCode), assembly GCA_052031955.1. Lineage (GTDB taxonomy): Bacteria > Patescibacteriota > Saccharimonadia > Saccharimonadales > JBPEXE01 > JBPEXE01. The sequence continues at coordinate 6,096 of JBPEXE010000003.1, read as the reverse complement.
CGGCGGCATACTCGGCATGTCGTGCCGTATCGGAAAATAATACATTCTTTGAAAAGTGAATGTCCTGCGAACGATACACCCACTCCGAGTTATATACATTGTCGCTTTCGCCAACGTGATCTGACTCGATTTGTCGCTCGGTAGTCATGTGATTGGTCTCATTCCAGGCCTCAAGGATATCTTCAATCCCCTTCACCTCGCGTTTTGGCAGCTCCCACGCATCAACTTTGTCGAATGAGTTCTTCATGGTCACAAACTTCGTTGGGTTGAGGCTCTGCGCCCAGGTCTGCTCGCCGGTAAATGTATCGTAGGTAATCATCGGCAAACGCAAGTCAAAGGCAAACTTCTGCATGAAGTCCTGCAACGAATACGGGTTCTGAAAACCGGTTATTTGTCCGATTATTTTGTCGAGTACTTTTTGGGCTTCTTGCGGGCTCATTGCTTACCTTTCTTATTGTTCACCATAAAACGTGATTGCGATTGCGATGCCAGAAGTTCACTCAGGTTGATCGGGGTCTTGCCGCCACCTGCTTGTGGCATTCCGTTCTGCGCTTGAGCTGCGGGCTGTGGTCCTTCGGGCATACTCTCCATCTGTGGAATTGAGAAATCGGCTGTCTCGCCTACTTCTTCTAGCGGGTCAGGTGCTTGCACGTTCTTATGCTCAACGGAGTCCGGTTGCGTGTGCGACTGCAATTGCGGCTCGCCCGTGCGCTCCACAAACTTGCCAGGCGTTTCTATCTTGCCCTTATAGGACTTCAGCTCCACTTCTTTCTTAACTCCCTCGTGAATAAACTCAGCGTCAACCGTGCGGGCTTTTACACATGGATACAGCTGACCGTTGGCGGATAATCGGAGCAGACATTCGCGCGGGTTGAGTTCGGTCAAAATTTTGACCCGAATATCAACCTCTTTCACACCCTTTTGATGTTCTGATTCCACCAAACTCTTTGGCAAATTAATACTCAAATTACCCTCGATACCACGGGCATCCTCTTCAGAAACCTTAAACACATAGTAGTTCATCACGTTGGCAAAAATAGCGTCCTGCAGGTTCTTCTCAATCTGGCCAAAGTACTGCTGTGTGAGTACCACAAACAGGTTAAATTTGCGCGCTTCCGCCAGTATTTGTGCGAGTGCAGGATTTTGCACCACCGAAACCTCGTCGACAATCAGAATAATCTTTTCGTTAAACTGGCGGGCCTGCGCCAGCAAGAAAATCTGCTGAATGAGCAACCCGGCAACCGTTTTGACCACTTTCTCGCCCATCGACACTTTGTTCAATGAGAAGACACTCAAAAAATTGTTCTGGATGGTACTGGCAAGCGATACACCATCGGCGCCGGTCATACCCGGCTGCAGCTGCATCTCATCAACCAATGACACAATCGGCGAAATTGCTTCGTTATAGTGCTGCGTGCGAATTTCGTTAAAGTCCGCACCAAAGAAATGCATGATGTTTTCAGGCGCATAGCCCTTTACGTGATCCATAATTTGGGTTCGGTAGTCGAGATCGGTCACAAAGCGTTTGAGATTGTCGAGTGACATAGCTTGGGCCGTGAACAGCACATACAAGCTAAAGCGCAGAACACGCTCTAAACGGTTATTAAAGTCATCGCTCATAAGGTCTCGGAATAAGGTCGCCGTAAGCTCTGTAGCCGCCTGAATGTCCTGAGAGCCATCACTAAAAAGCTCGGCCCCCTCTTTACCAAATTCGATTACCTTTTGGTCTTGCAGATGCTCAAAATCGTCTTTCAACGAGTTGTGCGGGTCAATCACAATAACACGGTAGTTTTGCTTTTGTGCAGACTTAGAGAGACGGTCAACATACAGGCCAATCAACTTTGATTTACCCGAACCGGACGCGCCAACGATGAAGCTGTGCTTATCAAATTCATAGGTGTTAAGTCCCACATAATAACTTGAGTTAAAGTACGGAAAGCCATCAACCTCAAACAGCGAATTAGTGCTGTCAGAGCTGAGGATGCTCATCGACTTCTCGATATCCAAATACTTTGGTATCGACTTTTTCAGGTATGTCGTGCTTTCGCTGCTTAAATCAACACTCAGCAACTCGCCCGGGAAGTTCAAAAATGTTTTGGTAGCACGGGTGTGTGTGCCGCTCAGTGTCTTGAAGTAAAAACGGCCGCCAACCAGCGCTTTCTCGGCGTTTACAGACTTCACATCAAAGACGCCATACTCAAGCGCTACATTGCGTTTGACTTCGTATTTTTCGCGCAGGTCGAGGATATTGCCGCCGGTCACAAACTGGATAAATCGTTCTTTACCTGGAGAGTGCGGAATCTCAACAATATCGTTCTCAACTTTATGCAGAATCATACCGTCCAGATTATTGCCGATTGCGCTCACATCTTTATCGCAGCGCACAAAATAGCGAATCACGTTGTCTTTGGTGACTACGATAATTTGATACTTTGCGAGAGTCCCGACATACTGTCGCATGCCTTTATAGAACTTGCTCCAATCTTCGCGAGCAAGACCATCGGTTGAAAGATAGATTTCAAACGTATGCTTCATATACTACTGTTAGTCTACACCACGGACTTATCGAGCGACAAACCTTATGCTACAGATTGACTCGTGGTAACCACACCGCCATGTTGCATAAGACGGCCCAAGTTCTGCACCAGTGGTCGCGCACGACGCTCATCGCTCCGCCGACGCATCGCGTACAACATCTGTTGAAGTTCATCATTTGTGAATGGGTAGTCAGGGTTTTTTGGATTTGCGAGAAACGCAAGGCCGTTCGCATGATCAACGGCATGCATGGCGGAACGTGTTGGTGCTGTCATACCCCCTATGACCGTAGCTTCTGCGGATATATCGTCGGCCGTCGTCCGGAAATAAATCCCATTCTCTGGATCAACTTCCATAATTACTCCCGGTATACCGTTGATAATGGCGTATTGCGCGTGCAGAATGTTGGCTACACCCATCAGGTAATTGTTGCGCTCCTGCATGCCGAGGTCTTTTCTTTTCAGGAGTATCTCTCTTGTTTCCTGAAGTACCGAGCGCAAATCGACGTGTACGACGCTGCCATCCGCAACTCTTGGAAACAGAAAAGTGCTCGCCTCAAGCCGGTCAGCCATGCCTGCAAGATTTTCGGCTGTCGAGCGCAGCCACGGCTCTCCCATACCCGAGCGTTCCAGCAGTTCAGGTTCGCTCAGTTGAGAGTTAAGCACTCCCGGTAACACTGGGTATATCGAGGTCTTGGCCCGTGCCATAAACACCTTGTAGTGCGCAGATCCTTGGACTTTCTCAAGTCCCAGTGCTAACACCGGTTGTGGCACGAGTGTTGCCTCAGTGTAGCCGGTCTGCAGGCGTGCTTCTTGCGGCATCCAGGCGCGCGAAGATGCATCTGTCGGGCTTTTTATAAACCTTTCGCGCAACAACGCAAGATGCGCAGGATCGGCCAAGTAGGGCGAGATGTCAGACGCAGAAACGACTATTCGGTCTTCTGTCTCGGCATGAATAAAATTCTCGGCAACTTTCGTTTGGTCAGGGTCGATGGCCACACTAAAACCTGGGTGGTATATTTCAGCCACGTCGTGAAAACGCACATGCTCTGGGTTGCACTGGGCCTCAACCATGATGACTCCTGTATCTTTTTATACTATAAAACTAAAAGTTTTATTCGTCAATACCTCTGTTAGCGAGTTGGTTTGAGTATGTAAAAGCGCTCGGTATTTCCCTTTTTACCACTCACCTCACTGTCGGCTTTATCAACAATAATAAAATCGCGTTTTGCCCAGTCTTCGAAGTCCTTGAGAATCTTCCGGCGCACCGTATCATTTTTGATAACACCCTTGTGCTTGGCGCCGCTACCCGACTCAAACTGAGGTTTTACCATGGCAATAATAACCGCGTCTTTATGTGTCATGAGGTTCTTGACCGATGGGAGAATTTCCTTCAGCGAGATAAATGACACGTCGCAGACAGCGATTGTAGCATCGGCAGTTTGTTCCGGCTTCATGTTTCGAATGTCGGTTTTTTCGTGCAGGTCTATACGCACATCGCTTCGTAGCGATGGATGCAGCTGGTTTGAGCCGACGTCTACGGCGATCGATTTCTTAGCACCGCTCTTGAGAGCAAAGTCCGTAAAGCCACCGGTTGATGAGCCAACATCGAGAATAACGGCATCTTTAAAAGACAATTTGAGCTTTCGCGTAGCCGACTTCAGTTTCAGTGCTGCTCGTGATACATATTGCTCAGATTTTTTGAGGACGATTTTCGCCTCCCCATGCACAATGAAGGCCGGTTTTGTAATCACCTTACCGTCAACTTTCACATGGCCAAGCTGAATCAGATTCTCTGCTTGCGAGCGCGATTGTACCAGCCCTCTGTCAGCCAATTCTTTATCAAGCCTCTGCATCGTTTCCTCCCTCGAGCAGCGCGTCGAGCGGTATCATCGCATCTTCGCCCAGATTTCTATCCAGCATAATGTCCCAGCCGGCAGCTTCAGCATCGATTTTGGCCATGTAGTGAGTCAGTGCCCGCCTGGCAAAAGCACCGAGCTGGCTTAATTGCGTGTCTCGCTCACCTTGCTTAGTCATGTGGCCATCCGAATGAATTCCATTGCTATCGGCAATTGCCAACATCATTGTCGCTACGTGCCCTTCATCAAATTCAGCGAGTATCTTCACCTCTTTACCACCCTTCATGCCATTGTATGGGCTCGCAAACCGCTGCTCAATATCATGTGCTGAGAGTCGAGATGTCATCCCGGCGCTCGGCACACGGGGAACGCCAACTATTCGTGTGGTCTCATCGTACATTTGGTCGTACTTGCTGTGCCCTCGAAAGGTTCGCCAGGTCATTTCGAATGCGAAGGCGGACATCATGAACTCCTCGAATGTCTGGTTGAGCTCATCGGCCCGATCCATTACCTCGTGTACGAAACGGTAATCCCAAGTGAAATTTATCCTATCCGACGGTGGCTCGGCTCGCTCTGCTTTCACAGGCAGTAGGCATGGCTGCTCATCGGGATTAGGTGGGGCTAACTCCTTCTGCCGTTCCGGCAGAATAAATGGCTCCTGGACTTGATTCCTAACTCGCTGTGCCAGCAAATCAAGCTGTGCAGCACCCCAAATCAAAAGGCCCGAGCTGGCATCCAGCAATCGTTCTGCACGCTCTCGCATGACCTGACTAAACTCATCGGCAGACCGCTCATGCTCATGCTCCCACCCACTCGGAATTTCCGCCGGGGTGTCAGCCATGATTAGTCCTTTTTCCTCTCAACATATGAACCGTCGCGGGTATCAACCACAATCATGTCGTTGGTCTTCACAAACATCGGCGTCTGGACTTTGGCGCCGGTCTCGACTGTCACTTCCTTGAGAACGGTTGATTGCGTGTCGCCCTTCACTACATCAGGTGCTTCAGTTACGAGCAAGTCTACTTTGATTGGCAGGGCAACATTGATAACGCGACCATCAAACAACTGAACATCGGCATTAGATCCTTCTTTCAAAAATACAGCAGCATCACCGACGAGCTCTTTTTGAACCTCGAGCTGATCATAGGTTGTTTCATCCATGAAGTGCAGCGTCTTCCCCTCGGCATACAAGAACTGCATCTTTTTATTATCAACGTCAGCGGACTCAATCTTTTCTTGACCCTTAAATGTCTTTGGGATAACTGAGCCGTCGAGCAAGTTCTTAATGCGAACATTAACGATTGAACCACCACGCCCCATCTGTTTTTGGGCATAATCAATGACTTTGTACGGCGTGCCGTCGAGCTGAATAATGGTGTCTTTCTTTAGGTCGGTAATTGAGTACATCTAGTTTCCTTTCGGGGATTTTTTGGCTGATTTTTTCACGTGCTGAACAACGAAGTATGCACCTCCCACAAAAATGATGCCGTTCAGTATGATACCGAGAGGATATACCACCCAAGCCGTACAGTAAACATCTCCGGCATCTGATAACCCGAGGTTACCCTGAGTTGTTTCTTTGCTGACCATCATGAATGGAAAACCGAGCTCGCTCGTCACTTCCCTTTCTGCAACAGCCTCCGGATACTCCTCGGATGGTAAATCTTCAGGAGGTATCGAGCAAAATGCCCGCGAGTTAGAGT
>JBPEXE010000029.1:0-3844 GCA_052031955.1 Saccharimonadales bacterium (SeqCode) | reverse complement strand
AGTGCTGCATTGATCTGCACATCATCATCCGTTCCATCGCCACGGAAGTCAGCCAAGAATGGCTCCTGAGAGTCCGAAGCAGCAACAACAAATGTCCGGCTCGCATCACCATTGAGTTGCTGCCACTGCGAGCCGTCGTATATTACAAGTTGGTCGTTTGTTGAGTCGTAGTAGATCTCGCCTTCAACAGGACTTCCAGGTAACGTTCCTGAGCCTGTCACCACGAGTGAGGCACCGGCAGATAGTACGATGCCGTCATCAAACGTCTTCACGCCCGCAAATGTCTGTGCACCGGTGCTCACCAAACCAGGATATGTATCATCAGCAGTCTGCAGATATATTGCGTTGCCAACGATTGACGCACCGTCGGCAGTCTTGGTTTGACTATCAATAGTGCCCACAACGCTGACCGAGCTACCACTCAGGCTCACAGTTGTAATCCAGGCCGAACCATTCCAGATGAAGGCATTCGAACCACTGGTAGCGATGGTGGTGCCATACATGGTGAAGCTGGCGGTACCGACGTTGTTCACATAAACAACTCGACCAGATGTTGTATCGGTTGGAGTTGGCAATGTGAGCGCCTGGCTTGAAGTTGTCTGATTGATATTGAATGTAGTTGCCACATCAACCGTAGCTGCCGCCGTGCCAATATTGCCACCGCCTGCTACATCGCTGATTGCAACCGCGGTAAAGAGTGAGCTCGATGCGTTTGTAAACTGACCACCAGCGCTGACGGTGAGGTCACCATTAAATGTCGCATTGCCACCAACCGTTAGGGTGTTTGTTCCGGTGATTGATGTGTTGCCGTTAAGACTTATAGCACCGGTACCGGTTGAGAAGGTGCCCGCGCCCGTAATGGCAAAGTTGCCACTACCTTGTGAGTAGCCAGTGATGTTTTGGAGCGCGCCTGCGTTGCTGAGGCGTAATGTTGAGCCCGTTTGTAGTCCGCCGGTTACGAGGTTTAGAGTACCTGCGTTGTTCACGCCCAAGACTTGGCTGCTTGCAACTTCGAGGTTAATCAGGTCGCCCGCACCCGCCTGGTCAATGCTGATAACGTTGTTTGCTGTGTTTACGGCTTGTGGCGTGCCACCCGGGTCAAGCTGGACGAACTCGGCAGCATCACGACCATCGAGCTGGTCGGCATTGAAGGCGTATGGCGTTGAGCCAAGTCGGATGAATGGACCCATCTCGCCGTCACCGCCACAGTTTGTGTTGAAGTTGGCTTCAGTTGAACAGGTCGTGCTGGTTGAGGTCGCATCACCAATGTTGATGGACAGCCACAGAGTGCCGTTGTCCCACGGTACATCCGCCAAGGTATTCACCTGTGCACTCGCGCTCTCACCGAGCTGTGCCGACACATAGCCGTTCGCCACATCGATACCTTGAGTATTGCCCTTCAAGTATGAACCGGTCCACTGCAAGGTTTCGTCGGCTGTGGCCGGGTTACCGTCACCGCCACTATAGATGTGGAATTGGACGTTATAGTTTCCATCAGCTGCCAGTGAGCCACTTGAGCTCAGCAAACGTGCCTGGAAGTGGAGTTGCTCGTTGATGGCGGCTTCCGCAGGAGCGCTTTGAAGCAGAGCAAAACTCAGCACACCGACTGGGGCAAGTAGAGCGATCACTGCGAATATGATCGTCCTACTAATCGGTGCACTGAGTGCTACCCTACTTAACTTTCGCGCGACTGAAGAAACTAAAACAAAGACAAAATAAAGAGCACGCATAATTAAAGCGTGCTCAAAAAATTGCACAGGTACCCTACGTGCAATAGACCTAAATATGTAACTGGTACGAGAGCCCCTTCTCGTGCCGTTCATTGTGTCTTTATTTTAATTTCCCCGACTCCACATCGGTGGTGGTCTCTATGAGAGAGTCATAATTTTGTGTGTGTTTCCTCTATTTATTTTCGCATTTTTAGAGGTTACGACATGATTATCTCACAAAAACTACAACGAACAAAGCATTTATCCACAAGCGGAATAAAAATGTATTAGATTTGTGTACTAGGCTGCTTTGATATCGGTGATTTCAACGACTGAATGGAGCTGACGGTGACCGTTCTTGGTAGAAACTCGCTTCTTTGACTGAAACTTAACGATCGTTACCTTGTCGCCTTTTTTGCTGGCTTCAAGTACTTTTGCCTTAACAGATGCACCCTTTACAGTTGGTGCGCCTACCTTAGTGCCTTTTTCATCAATCAGCATGAGTGCGTCAAAATTAACGGTTTTTGCGTCGCCGGCCAGTTTTTCAACTTCAATAACATCGCCTTTTTCGACGACAAACTGCTTAGAACCAGATTCGATTACTGCTTTCATTGCAAATAAACCATTTCGTTTAATTCAGATAGTAATGCTAACAGATGTCGCTACTTCTGTAAAGTGTTAGTTGCGCCGATCGATAGAATGCTTCACACGACGCTTGATATTTGCGCTAATAATCATCACGATTCCGAGTGAAATAACAGATACAAACATGAAGGTTCCGCCATACGACAAGAATGGCAGCGGCAAACCCGTTACCGGCACTAGTCCGAGGTTCATGCCAATGTTCACAAAGACATGAAAGAACAATATCGCCCCTATGCCGACCAGTATGCCGCGCTCGAATTGACTAGACGTCCACCACGCCAAGAAACTAATCCGCATGATGATGAGCGCAAATGCCACAATCACGGTCATAGCTCCAATCAGACCCAATTTTTCGGCTGTTACGGCAAATATAAAATCGGTGTGCTGAGATGGCAGGAAGTTCAACTGACTCTGTGAACCGCTTTCAATCCCCTTACCCGTTAAGCCACCACTACCGATGGCAATGCCGGCCTGCAGAACGTTGTAGCTCGAGCCCGATGTGTCCTTCTCGGGATTAAAGTAGCTCACCAAGCGCTCCTGCTGATACTCCGCCATAAACGGCACCAGTGTAATCACGCCGCCAAGGATGGCCAATACAACAAGTGAGATGCGACTCAGCTTCAAACGGCTCGCAAACAAAATCGTAATCCACGCGACAAACAGTACAATTGCACTACCCAAGTCTGGTTGCAACATAATGAGTGCACCCGGTATGACGACGCATACCAGACTAAGCAGAATAGTCCGAAATCGGTTGACTGTTGCGTCGCGATTATCGAACAACGCTGCCAACAAAAAGACGAGTCCAAGCTTTGCTAGTTCAGTTGGTTGCAGCTGAAATGAGCCGAGTGAAATCCAACGCTGCGAACCGTTGGCTTCGAATCCAACCGCCAATACCGCCGCCAGCAACGCAACAGAAATGACATACAAAAACGAACTAAAAAATCGCTTACTCATCACGCCGGTTACAGCCATTGCTACAACCGCCAGCGCACCCACAATCGCAGCCACAAATTGCGTTGTCAGGTTCAGCTCAATGGGAATGCCGGTTGTCTTATTTGCAATCGAACTGAGCACCGCCAAGCCTATCGCCAACAAGTAGATTGATGGGATGAGGATGTACCAATCAAGTTGGCTAAACAGTCGCATCACCCTGCTCATTGCTTAGGCCTTTTCGAGCTGAATTTTGAGTTCTTTTGATGCGACTTTAACAACGGCTGAATAAGTGTAATCTGTTTTTTGGTCGATTTTGAGGGCTAATGTTTCGGTCATTATTTCGTCTTTATGTTGTTCGATTGACGACATAATTTTTCCATCGTCTGAATACAGACTTAGGTTTATGCGGTCATCAACATTCAGTTCCGCCTTTTTGCGCGAGCTTTGGACCTGCCGAACAACCTCACGCATCAGCCCTTCAAGTTCAAGCTCTTCATTGATGTCTGTATACAAATCAACGTCCATGGGATTGCCGTCTTTGTCTGGTTTTATCA
>JBPEXE010000028.1:0-9405 GCA_052031955.1 Saccharimonadales bacterium (SeqCode) | reverse complement strand
ACTTAAAGAGGCGTAATGCATAGCACCATTATACGGCTAGCTACGGAGTGGCATGACCACATGAAGGTAATTCTCATCCTTTTTGTCGCTCGAAGTCATAACACACGGACTGGTCGTACTGCTGAATGAGAAAGTGATGGTGTCACCAGAAAATGCACCGAGCGCATCGAGCAGATAGCGAGAATTGAGGGTAACGTTACCACTATTTTTTACCTTGGCGTCAGCCCTTGAGGTGTTTTCGCCAACCTGCGACGCTATAGAGCGAATGCTCACTTCTTGCTTGTCGTCATCAACATCAAGCGTGATGCTGCCAGCACTCTCTTTGGCGAACAGACTGGATACTTTTGTGATGTTGATGAAGTCGCTTTTCGCAATCGTAAACTCAACCTCACCCTCACGAGGTATGAGTTGTCGGTAGTCTGGATATGTTCCGTCGATAAGCCGCGAGATTATCTTGATGTCACCAACCTCAAACATAACCTGTGTTTCGTCGTACGCGTAGGTGATTGTTGGGGTGGAGTCATCAATTGTGCGCAACACCTCTTGGTAGGTGTTGGCTGGAACGAGCAGACCAAAGTCATCCTTAGTTTCACCGAGCGAACGCTCAGCCAGACGGTAACTGTCGGTTGCAACGATAAATATCTTGTTGTCGTGTGTGTGGGTATAGACAGCCGTCAACACTTGTCGCGCCTCGTCCGAAGAGGCCGCGAAAACCGTCTGCTGTAGAGCGGCTTTTAGATCACCGGCTTCAATTGAACTTTTCTTTGCACCCTCAATCTCGGGCAGGGAAGGGAAGTCGTCCGACGGAATGCCGTTGATTGTCGACTGGTATTTGCCCGACTTGATGTGCAGAGCGTGGCCCTCAAGCCAGAGCTCAATGGTGCCGTCTGGTAGGTTGGCAACAAAGTCGGTCATCAATCGAGCGGGCACGGTAATGGTGCCTTTTTCTTCAACCTTACCTGTCACGCTGCACTTAATACCGATTTCAAGGTTTGTGGCTGCGATTGTCAGGTTGTTTTGCTCCGCTTGAATCAGAATGTTTGAAAGTATCGGTAGGGTGGTGCGACTTGCCGCTACTCGCGACACTGTACTTAGCGCACGCGCCAGGTTTTCTTGTGTAACTTTGAGTTTCATTTTTCCTCTAACCGGTCCTTTCTTTCTTTTATATATAACTCGTTGTAGTAATAGTAGGCTGTGTGGATAGTGCGGATAACTTACCAATTGCATCTGTAGAAACGTCTCGGGCGCCTGTGGAAATTGTGGCTAACCCTGTGGTCAAGCGGTGTGCAAAAATCGGACGATTTGTGGTTTGATTTGCAGAAACAGAGGGCTTATTTCGTGACAATTTCGGCTCATCCTCACAACGCTCACATCCAATCGACATACTTTGCCCAGCTTTTGCACAGGACCAGGACATAAAATAGCTACGCATACAAACGCTCCTTGATGTCATTGACGTGCTGGCGCATCATTTGATCGAGATGAATGCCTTTTTCGATCTTCTCAACCGAATGAATAGCGGTCGTGTGGTCCTTGCGACCAAGCTCACGAGCAACTTTTGGGAAGCTCAAGTGGAGTTCGCTACGTAGCAAATACATGGCGATTTGTCGTGGCACCACAATGTCTTTGTCTCGCTTTGGTCCGGTAAGTTCATCCAAGTCGACCTGGAAGTGCTTTGCCGTCTTCTCGATAACTTGTCGTGGCGTGATGTGCTTCGGTCGCATACGCGAACTACTAATAAGGCCTGATGCCACCTGGATGTCGGGTTCGAGATTGCGCATTTCACAGTACGCAATCAGTTGATTAAGAGCCCCCTCGAGCTCACGAATATTGCTTTGCACGTGGGTGGCCAAGTATTCAACCACATCACGCTTTACGACAAAACCAACCGTGCTCGCCTTGGCCTCGATAATTGCACACCTTGTTTCAAAATCCGGCAACTGTATATCGACTGTCATGCCCATTTCGAATCGTGAGCGTAGACGTTCGGTAAGGGTCGGGATTGATTTTGGCGGCTTGTCACTTGAGATAATGATTTGTTTGTTTGCCTGGTGCAATGAGTTAAACGTATGGAAGAATTCTTCCTGAGTTTTTTCCTTACCGGCGATAAATTGCATGTCGTCGATAATCAGAACGTCGCTTTTACGATACTGATCGGCAAAACCTTTCTTTTTAAAGCGAATGCTGTCCAAGAAGTCGTTCACAAACTGTTCCGATGAGATATACAGCACACGGGCGCGCGGATTGTTGCGGATAATTTCGTTTCCAACGGCCTGGATAAGATGGGTTTTGCCAAGACCGACGCCGCCATATATAAATAGCGGGTTGTATTTTGTCCCGGGGTTCTGCGAGATGGCCTGACAGGCTGCATAAGCCAACTCATTGCTTGAACCAACGATAAACGTGTCAAAAGTATACTTTGTGTTCAAGCCATTGGCTGAGGTGGGTGATGAGAGCGGCGCTGTGCTGGTTGGTTGGGTTGCCGTCATCAAGTCTGCCGTCGGATTGTTGTCGGTGCTCGAGGTTCGCTTCTGTGTGATTGAGTGAATTTTAAACTCTACTGTTTTAACCGACTCGTCGTTATTTTTCAGAGCATCGAGAATCTGGTTCTTATACTTCACCTCAAGCTGTTGTTTGCCGAAGATGTTTGGAACACCCACCGTGGCCACTCCGTCACGAAGTTCAAGCAGGATTGTGTTCTTGAACCACGTCACGAAACTTCCACGTGAAACCGAGAGTTCGATCTCACCCAAAACAGATTGCCAGAGTTTGTCTTCCATACACCTCGTCGCTCTTGTAACTTTGCTACCACACAATATACACAGCATTCGGACTTTTCCACAACCACAACCAATTTTCATGGTAATTTAAGCCGTCCAGATGAAAAGTTATTCACATGCATACATCACCCCAGTAAAACTGTGGACAAGTTGTTATTAATTTGTTAGGATTTGTTGTAATAAAGACGTAGTCACATAGAACAATTTGACAACGCCATAAGTAAGAAGTAAGGTTTTCAAGTTATGCCAAAGCGAACATTTCAACCAAAGGTACGACAGCGCAAGCGTAAAGCTGGCTTCCGTGCTCGAATGGCTTCTAAAGCCGGTCGAGGCGTTTTGAAGTCTCGTCGTGCCAAAGGTCGCGCCCGACTCACTCACTAAATTATTGAAATTTAGATACAGAACCACCCAGGATAAACCTCAGGGTGGTTTTTCATGTTGGGCGTGTATCATGGATGTATGCTTGCATCGACACAACGATTTCATCGCCGAAACCACATTAACCGTGTGTATAAACACGGGAAAACCACCCGCTCGGGACCAATATCTCTCAAATACCGGCATGTCGCAGGCGCACACAACATGCGCATTGGCGTGGTTGTGAGTAAGAAGGTCGCAAAACATGCCGTTGTGCGTAACCGAATTCGCCGTCGCGTGTTTGAGCAGATTCGCCTACATATGGATGATATTGATGATGGATTTGAGGGAGTGTTCGGTGTCTACGAAGCATCAGTTGCAGATATGCCAGCGCGCGATCTCAAAAAACACATCCAGACATTAATAAAATCGAGCAAGAGCGACTCATTGCAAAAATCAGAATAACATTGGAATATAGGCGCTCTATCAGGTATATTAAGGTTCAGTATGTTTGAAACACTGATTATTCAACCCATCTTTAATTTGCTTTTAATTCTTTATGCCTTGGTTGGCGATTTTGGTTTGGCAATTATATTATTCACCGTCCTGATTCGTTTGCTCATGTGGCCACTCTTGCGGAAACAGCTGCATCATGGTCGCGCTATGCGCAAACTACAACCTGAGATTAAGGCGATTCGTAAGAAATACCGAGGCGACAACCAACAACAATCCAAGGCGTTGATGGACTTGTATAAAAAACACGACGTTTCGCCACTTGGTTCATTTGGTTTGCTTTTTATCCAAATACCGATTTTCATCGGTCTCTTTAGCGCCCTGCGCAGCATCATTACAAGCCCCGATAGAATTGTGCGACTACCGTATGATTTCATTGTCGACAATGAGGCCGTCCAGTCTATGATTCAGTCGGTTGCCGACAAGACCAACTCAGCAATCGAAACTATCAACAACCCCGAGCTTGCATCGCAGATTTATGCTCGTTTTGGCGAGCCAATCACCCCCGAAGCGCTACACGCAGCGTCACCAGAGAGCCTTAACCAGCTCTTTAACCAAGAGCTTGTGGCCAATGTGAACGGAGCGACAGAAACGCTTGTTCAGGGTCCATTCTTTGATCAATTCTTGTTTGGCTTTATCGACTTATCAGGTTCAGCTCTGTCGACCAACGGTGCATTCTATCTGCCGGTGTTTATCATTGCTGTGCTGGCAGGTGTGTTCCAGTATATGCAAACAAAACAACTCCTGCCCGATGACGGCAAGGATGCTAAATCAATGCGACAGATTATGCGCGAAGCTGCCAAGGAAGGTAAAGAGCCGGATCAGAGTGAGTTGAGTGCAGCCATGAACCGCCGCATGGGGCTATTCTTCGCACCGCTCATTACCCTTATTTCGGCAACATCACCGTCGGGTCTCGCCCTCTACTTTGCAGCCAGTGGCCTAGTTGGGCTCATTCAACAGAAGCGTGTGCTTGGCGAAGATTTGGAAGAAATGGAGCTTGTCGCGGACGTGACCGACATTGAAGACGAGCCAAAGAAGAAGACATCATCTCAAAAGAAAAAATCTACGCAAAACAAAAATAATTCTAAAAAGAAGGCGTCAACCTCAAAGAAGAATAAACGAGGAAGATAGCATGGAAGAATCAATTCGCTTTGCGAAAAAATACCTAGAGGACTTACTGTCCTTCTTTGGTCTCAACATAGATGTCTACGCAACACATGATGAAGAGGTTATTGAGTTGTCGGTTCCGTCAACTCGGATGAATGGGTTTCTGATTGGTCAACACGGTGACACAATGCGCTCTCTGCAATTTATGGTGAGTGCTGCGCTGAAGAACAACGATTACGAAGTAACACGCGTAAACGTCGACATCGCCGACTACAAAAAGAACCGCCAAGATCGGCTGGCCGGCAAGGTTGAGGAATGGATTCAGCAAGTTGTTGATAAGAAAGAGTCACGTGCCCTCAAGCCAATGAACGCAGCAGACAGACGAATCGTACATAAGGTAGCTGGCGAGGACTCACGAGTCAGCACCGAGTCGGACGGCGAAGGCCGCGATCGACATGTCGTCATCAGCTATGTTCCGCACGACGATCCTGAAGAAGAATAAAACTAAAAATCACCGTTAATCACGCGCATGTAGGCGCCGTGTGTTTTGGTGGCAAGTTTCTTCCAGGAGTATTTTTTAAGCTGTTCTTGCCCATTCTTGACAAGTTTTTCGCGTCGAGATTTACTCCTGAGCACCTCGTCTATGGCGCGCGCCATGTCCTGGACCGACTCTGGGTCAAAATAATGCGCGGCATCTCCGTAGACCTCGGGTAGGCAGGTTGCGTTTGAGGAAACAAGTGGCGTGCCCTGTTGCATCGCGTCAATACCGGGCAGGCCAAATCCTTCACTGAGACTTGGAAAAACATATGCCAGAGCGTGATTGTACATCCAGGACATTTGCTCATCACTAACGAATCCCAAAAAGTGAACATCTGAAATATCAGCGTATTGTTCCTCGAGTTGCTCGTAGAAAAACTCCTTTTTACCAGCAAGCGCCAGCTGAAGCTTGGGGTGTTTCTCTTTGAGTTGCGCAAAGGCCTCAATCAGCCGGTCGAGATTTTTGTGCGGAAAAGCGTTTCCAATGTAGTAGATGAAGTCCTTACCCTGCAATGATTTTACGGGGTCAGGTTTGAGGTTATTAAGTTGAGCCTCGGCCTCATACGTTACTAGAATTTTGTCGGCACCAATGTTTGTATAGTCCGCGACATCTTTCTTTACGAAGTTGGTTGGAGTGATAACAATTTTCGACCGTCGCGCGACATTTTTAAGTAGAAACTTGAAAATAGTCTGCTCGATGGCGTAAATGAAGCGGTTTTTATCAAGATTTTTAAAACGCACCAAGGTTAGGTCGTGGATGGTTGTCACTCGCTTCCCGAAGTAGAGGAGTGGTTGTTGCGGCATCGTGAAGTGCACCAGGTCGGGTTTGAGCTTTCGTAAATAGCGAGCAAAACCAAGTTGTTCGCCAAACGTGTACGCATCATACGGAACGACGTGAAGCGAGAAGTTTTTTGCGGTCGGTGTCCAGTGTGTTTGATCGCTGGTGTGAATGATAACGTGGTAATCGTTTTCGGTATCGAGTGCTTGAAGCTCGCGCAACATTTCACGCGTGTAGCGACCTGTCGACTGTTTGATGCGGCGGGCATCAATAACGATTCTAGCCAAAGCGTAAATCCTTTGTGACTTTTCCGGTTAGTACTACACCCAATATAAACCAAAACGGAAGCAGGTATAAACCGGTAAAGAACAAGAACTGAATCGACAGTGCCAGCAATAGAATAACAGGGATGCTAAAGGCCAAAAGCTGTTTGCGGGATGCAACCATAAAAGCAGCAATAATTGCCGCTCCGATTAAACCGGTCTCCGCCAGAATGTCGATTGGTTGAGAATTGGCGACGATACCGGTGTCGTCATAGATTTCAGGATATTTCTCTACGACTGCCTCACCAAATCTAAACAGGCCGGTTCCGGTAATGGGGTTGTCTTCAAACATTTCTATACCAAGCTTCATGGCTTCAACTCGACTTTCAGCGGACGCTTCAACTGCACCCTCGCGATCAATCTCGCGCGTATTAATAACCGTCCGCGTGCCCTCAGAAGTCTCCACGCTAATTGTTGAGACGTTGTCTGCGCCCCCGCTGTTAAACACACCGAGCGTGAGATGGTCCATGTACCGAAATGCGCCCTGAAGCACAGTACTGCCGTTATAGTGGGCTGCAAAGCCAACCATTATCAAGGTAATGATAAGAGCGTGGAAAACCGGTCGGAATAGGAAGCGCAACTGCTTAATGCCGAGCCGAGTCGCAAGCGCGTAAATAACCAAGGCGATAAACAGGGCAATAATAGCGCCGCGGGCAAGAGTAAGGAAGATGAGTAGGGCAAGAATGGTTGCCGCAGCACGATTAGCTCGCATTTTGGTGATTGCAAATATAGCTGGTACCAATAGCCAGTTGGCCAGGAAGAGGGGCTCAAACGAGAAGCCGTGTAGGCGAGGGAATTCAAAGATGCCAACCTGGTAGGCTCGCTTGGATACATCATCAACCCCCAGAGACACCAATATGTACTGGATAAGAAAGATTGGCGCCATCAGCACAGTCATGACAACCCATGCCTTGATGATTCGCTCGGCCGATACAACCTTATCGACATACATGGCCGCCACTACGTGGGCGCCAACGACAGTACTGAGAAGGTACAGGGTTTTGACGAGAATAGTGGCCGGGGAATCGCTGCCCATCAACCCAATAGCCGCGCCATAGCCAATCCAGGCGTAAATAAATCCAAACTGCCAAACTGTCATCAACTTTCTCATGATAGACGCACCATACATCTGCACTCCGCGCGCTACTAAGAGAAGGCCCGAAAGCATCGACAGCTCAAGCGAGAAGCCGCCCAATCCATCAAATGGAATCGTCGGCCAATAGGTAAACATGTTGAGGAAAATTGCGATGAGGACGATTACTTCCGTCTTGTTGATAAACACCAGTTGTCGCATGGCGGTCATGCTAAACGAAGACTCGGCCATAGCATTGCGTACACCGGGCTTCACGGAGCTCATGGCTTTAGCAAAACGCTCGGTAAACTTCTCAAATGTGAACTTTTTCTGCTGGGATTGACCATTTTTAACAAGTTTTTGGGCGAGCTTTGGATTATTTTTGAGCTCGACCATGCGCCCGGCTATTTCGTCTGTGTCATATGGATCGTTAATGTATAAAACAGCATCGCCACCAACCTCAGAAAGCGCGCCACGACTCGACGAAATGATTGGCGTGTTCGCTTGCATTGCTTCTACAAGCATTAGCCCCATACCTTCATAATATGACGGAAAAACAAATGCGAAAGCGTTATCAAAAAGGGCAAATTTATCGGCTTCCGTTACATAACCAAGAAACAGTATTTTCTTCTGCACATTCTTCGGCAACGACTCATATTTTGCCTCGATGTCATCATATCCATAGCCCTGCGCACCAACAATGACGAGCGGCATATCCATTTCATCATGAACCTTTGCATACGCTTCCATTAAGCCCTCAACGTTCTTCCGTTTTTCAACGGTTGAGGTGAAGAGAAGATACTTGTTTTTTGTAAGTTTTTTGCGCTCCAATATGTTGCTGTCTTCAAGGTCTTCACGCCGTGAAGACGCGGTGCCATAGAGCACGTGCACATTGGCTTGCGGGTTGGTTTCACGAACTTTTTCGGCGGTGTCCGTGGAGTTGGTGAAAATCAAATCACTATTCACACACGTAGAATGGAACTGTTTGGCATAGCGGCGCGGTGTGTCGTTGTCCATTGGCGCCTCAATCAGCTCGAACGGCATCGTGTCGTGTACAAAGTGAGCAACTTTGGCGGGGGTTTTGCGGTTAGAGATAACGCTTGGGGCTGAGATAATAATCATGTCGAGCTCATACTTGCGAATCATGCGATTCAGGATGAGCTGGGTAATAAATGTCGGCGCGTAGTTGGCCACCAAGAAAATATAAGGCGACTTAATCATGTAGTCGCTAATGTTGAGGATTGTTTTTGGTCCTTTGAGGTATTTGGTGTTTATTTTGGTGCGCTTAGTTCTAAAAATGCCAAAAGTAGCGATAGCATGGGCAAAGGCAACCTTCGAGAAGCGCCGTTTGGCGATATGCTTAAAACTGGCTCGTCCATCTTGCAGATAGTACTGAGCATTGAGGTGCTCCAGCTTGTCGGAAATAACTTCAGATCGCAAGAAACGACCACCGTCCGGATAGCCAACCACGAGGTTTACCTCATGGCCTTCTTTTTTGGCAGACTCAATAAGTGACCGAAATATTGCACCAATCCCGCGTGATTGTTCCTCGATGGCAGGTGACAGAAAAAGTATTTTCATGCGCTAAGAATACCCCAGTTTTGAGCGATTAACAAAAGGGGTATGATTGCTTTTCGTATCAAGTGGACATAGTATGTCTACATATCTGGAGATATTGATGAAACGACTCAAAAGCGCGTTGCAGCGCTACCGTGAACTACCACATAAAGTACAAGAGGTTCTAGACCAGCCAGCTGCTGTATATATGGGCGGCACCGAGGTTCTGGCTCGGCTATATAATGGTCAAAAAATCTACCTCGACACGCGTGATATTTCGGAAACACCTCACCTGGTGATGGACGGTTACTGGGAGGTGGACATCACACGTCTTTTTGAGCGGATTATAGAGCCGGGTGAGGCAGCCTTCGACATCGGCTC
>JBPEXE010000027.1:0-2498 GCA_052031955.1 Saccharimonadales bacterium (SeqCode) | reverse complement strand
TAAATAGGTCACTCTCACCGTCACCTTCTTGGTCTGAATTTTCAGCCAAGCCCGGAGTTTCGGTGTCACCCAATGTGTCGTCGTCGTTGCTATTTGCCAAGCGTACAACTGCCCAAATCGCAAAGATTAACAGTAGGAACGCAATAATAATTGCGAACACGCGCCCCAAGTATGAGCCGTAAGATCGATATTCTTGATAGTCATTCATCGTCGTGAGTCCCTTCTTAAGTTGTGACTATCCACCCGTGCTGATTGGCGATATTATACCCTGATTTATAGCTTTTTGAAAGACCTAGTCGCAAAACCTTTGGCTGTGTACAATAATGTGAACATGTACATCGCAATCGATATTGGAGGGACCAAGACACTGATTGCCGCTTTCTCTGACAGCGGTGAGATTCTCCGTTCCGAGAAGTTCCCTACCAGCCCGCTATTTCATAACTTTACAGAGAAACTTATCGCGACCGTTGAGCGCGTTGCCGAGGACGATGTGATTGATGCAATTGCTGTAGCAGCGCCCGCTTTCATCGAGAAAGACACCGGTATCGCCAAAGAATTCGGCAATCTTGAATGGGAAAACGTTGATATCATCTCCCCGCTCAAAGAAGCTTTTGTGCAGAATGTCTATATCGAGAATGACGCCAAGATGGGCGCGCTCGGTGAGGCCAACTTAGGTGCCGGCAAGGGCTATGAAACAGTTTTGTATATCACCCTTAGCACCGGTATCGGCGCCGGCGTCACCCACAACGGTGAGCTTGTGGAAGCTCTCGAGCACATGGAGGGTGGCCACATGGTCTTTATGCACGAAGGCAAGCCAACTATTTGGGAGCGATTTGCATCGGGTAAGGCATTCTACGAAGAGTTCGGCATGAAGGGCGAAGATGATGAAAACCCGGACCACTGGAAGGCATGGGCCGATGACGTTGCACTCGGTTTATATGACCTCATTGCCGTCATCCAGCCTGAAGCCGTCATCATCGGTGGCAGCATGGGCAATCATTATCACAAATACCACGACTTCCTGCATGCCGCCATCCAGAACCGACGCAGCCCAATGGTTGAGATGCCGGCCATTCACGCCGCCCAAAACCCGGACAACGCAGTTATTAACGGATGTTTTGTGCTATGCCAACATCACAGCAAAGCGTAACCCTATTCGATCAAATTCTAGCTGATTTTTCCGATCAGTTTAGCTTTCGCAAGGGCACCTTATTTAGCTGGTCATCTGGCGAAGGCGTGATTTACTACACCACAAGTAAAAACGCCTCAGACAACGCCGTGTGGTCCCTGCTGCATGAGATTGGACATGCTCAGCTGTCGCACAAGCAATACAACGACGATTTAGAGCTGTTAATGATGGAGGTTGCCGCCTGGAAACAGGCTAAAATCTTGGCGGATACCTACCACCTTGTAATTGATGAGCATCACATTGAGGAGTGCTTGGACAGCTACCGAGATTGGCTCCACCAACGCTCACGCTGCGTCGAGTGCCAATTGCACTCATTGCAACTCGATGAAGTGACCTACGAATGCTACAACTGCGGCACGCGCTGGAAAGTACCCGCCTCGCGCATGTGCGTCGTTCGCAAACGCCGTCTAAAATAAAAATCAGCCCTCTCGCAAGGGGCTGATTTTTGATGGAAACTACTGATTATTCAGTAATTTTCTTTGAGCGTCGAGAGATTCGACCGCCCTTTGCACCGGCAATGCGGGCAAGCTCACGGTTAGCGGCAAAACCACCGGTTCGGCCTTTCTTTCCACCTTTTGCGCCGATTGAGGCGTAAAAGTCAGAGCCGTAAAGCTTCTTGTTCTTAGCAGCTGCTTTGCGGCCGCCTTCTTTAGTACCTGCCATAAGGTTGAACTCCTATGTTCCCACCCCTTATGCTTACTACTAATGCTAATACTCTACCACTCCATTACGCTAGTGTCAATATTTACAAGCGATAATTTTATGACATTGATAGTTTTGCTCCCTTTTTCTCGAGGTGCTATACTAGTCCCAACGGGTTTGAGACAAACATTACAAATATTTGTCGTCTTAAAATGAGGCGCAAATCAGAAAGACAACGTGAAAATATTCTCGTGGCAAACGCATGGTCACAGTGGTGGCTTTTGGCATGCGGGGGCAACTCACACAAAAACAAAGGGCTCAGATAAACACTGGCTCCACGGTTTCTACTGGTGGAGTGCTTTTCTTATGGCCATTTTTGTCACGGCGAATGTCATGGTGTATCTCGTAATGAGCCATGTGACTCTGCCCTTTACCTACGTCAACGGGGTGAATGTTGGCATGCAAAGTCGTGCAGCCGCAATGACGACCCTTCAGGATCAGTTTGTTCGACAGCCCGCCACTATTCAGATTGGCCAAGACAGCTATGGCTTCACGCTCGAAGAGCTTGGCATCACGATTGATGAAGATGCTACGTATAACGACATTCAAGATGTCAGTGGTGTCGGCTCGCTACCTCTGTTTAAATTATTTGTAAACCCGATGCTCG
>JBPEXE010000026.1:0-4071 GCA_052031955.1 Saccharimonadales bacterium (SeqCode) | reverse complement strand
GCCTTATAGTAACTACTGCTGTAATAGATGTCGTCCTGAGCGTCATCGTCTGACGTGGTATCCGTCTTAAACTCGGCACAAAGTTCGTATGTCCGAACGGCTTCTTTATTGAAGTTGTAGTTGTATTTCGTTGCACGACTTTCAACCTCATCATCAAGCTTTAAATCATCCAAATCATTTGGCAGTCGGCGGTTTTGCCGATAATAGCTCTCCACTTGGGTGCTGAGCACCGAAAAGTCATTTTCAATTGCTCGATCGATGGCTTGATTACGTTGGGTACTCATTGGCCAGATGATTGCTGCGAGCAGGACTACCGTCAGGACGGCTGCGATTGTGATTGCGATTCGTTTATTCTGTTGCATTACACGTCCTCCTTATCGCCAACTCCAGGCGTTAGGCGTGAGTTAAATAGCGCGACAAGACCGATATAGAGGATTGCAAACCATTGTTTGATTGACGATTGGAGCCAGCTCTCGCTACTGGCAGAAGCCTCGGCATTTATCACGGTGAGTGCACTGGTGTAGACAAACGCAATTATGAAGCCGAGCACGAATAGTGACGCGACACCAACGAAGAGATAGTCAAGCCAGCGACGCGGGCGCGAGGTCAACAGCTCCGGGTGCGCTCGCTCAGCTTTTCGGGTGCGAACATACAGGAGTGCAAATAGAGGCAGAGCTACAATCGCCATCGCCATGTAAAGCGCCAGCTGCTCAAAGCTAATGACTGACGAATAGACAGAAGCGTTGCCGTCCGAATCCATCAGGTGGTCGATAACGCTGTTAAAGAGGCCAATGCCACTTATCAATGCAATCCCAAGGGTAATAAGAACGAGAAAATGCTCAACAATATAGACGCGACTCGCCGCCAGCACGCCACTCAAATTAATATTCAAGGTTGGCAGGTTCGGGGCTGACTTCTTCGGCTTGATGCCGCCCTCTGCTTCAGGCTTGTCTTCCATGCTGACTCCTTATTTACCGTCCATTATGGTATGGCGGATTAACAAAAGCAACTTGACAGCGTTATTTCTTGAGGCGTGCTTTCAAATCCTCAATCATGTCGCGCAAATCAGCTGCTTCTTCGAACCGAAGGTCCTGTGAGGCCATGTCCATTTGAATAGTGAGGTCTGAAATTAAGCGCTTGTAATCTTCTTTCGGAACTTTATTGGGGTCAATCACCCGTTCCGGCTCAACTTCTTTATTGCGCAAACGTTCTTCAATACCGCGCGCTACCGATTCCGGCGTGATGCCGTTGTCGGTATTGTACTTCTGCTGAATCTCGCGACGCCGTTCGGTTTCGTCAATGGTCACCTGCATTGATTGTGTGACCGTATCGGCATACATGATGACGCGGCCCTCAACATGTCGAGCTGCTCGTCCAACTGTCTGAATCAGGGCTTGCTCCGAGCGAAGGAAGCCTTCTTTATCAGCATCGAGAATCGCGACCAAGCTAACCTCCGGCAAGTCAAGACCCTCACGCAACAAGTTGATGCCGACCAGGACGTCATATGTGCCCATGCGCAAATCGCGCAGGATGTCGGTTCGATCCAGCGTATCAACATCGGAATGCAGATAGGTCACCTTGACCTGTATTTCCTCCAGGAATTGTGTGAGGTCTTCGGCCATACGTTTGGTGAGTGTGGTTACCAGCACACGTTGATTTTTGGCCGTAGCAGCCCGAATTTCGGCCAACAGGTCGTCAATTTGCCCCTCGGTCTTGCGCACTTCAATTTTCGGATCGAGCAATCCAGTTGGTCGAATAATCTGCTGCACCGGTTCGGGGCTTCTCTCGAGCTCATAATCGCCCGGTGTCGCTGATACGTAGACAACTTGACCAACATGTCGCTCGAACTCGGTAAAGGTCAGTGGTCGGTTATCAAGTGCACTTGGCAATCGAAAGCCATGCTCAACCAGCACCTCTTTGCGGGCCTTGTCACCGTTATACATGCCTCTGATTTGCGGGAGTGTCATGTGTGATTCATCGATAAGCAACAAGTAATCATCCGGGAAGTAATCAATTAAGGTGGCTGGCTGCTCGCCTTGCTCGCGATCAGTTAGGTAGCGTGAATAGTTTTCGATACCCTTCACGAAGCCCGTTTCTTGTAGCATCTCAATATCAAAACGAGTGCGTTGCTCGAGTCGCTGGGCTTCAAGTAGTTTGCCCTCGGACTTAAACTGGTGTAGACG
The DNA here is from genome assembly GCA_052031955.1 of Saccharimonadales bacterium (SeqCode). Classification (GTDB taxonomy): domain Bacteria; phylum Patescibacteriota; class Saccharimonadia; order Saccharimonadales; family JBPEXE01; genus JBPEXE01. The sequence goes on along the minus strand of JBPEXE010000026.1, from coordinate 1,888 downwards.
TTGCTCAAGCTCACGCTCAATCTTTGCAATTGCTGTCTGTAACTTCTCTTGTGGCGTCACATAGTGCGAACCGGGGAAGATTTGAATCTTATCTAAGTTCGCAATGAGCTCCCCCGTTAGTGGGTCAATCTTGGTAATGCGATCGACGTTGTCACCAAAGAATTCGATACGGATTGCGATCTCTTCGGATGCCGGCATGACATCGACTACGTCACCACGCACCCGAAATGTGCCACGGTGAAAGTCCACATCGTTGCGCTCGTATTGAATGTCTGTCAGATGGCGAATCAATTTATCACGCTTGCGTGCCTCGCCTGACTGCACGGTTACTGACATATCTTCGTAACTTGCGACCGATCCAATACCATATATGCAACTGACGCTCGCAATAATAATGACATCACGCCGAGACAGGAGTGACGACGTGGCAGCATGACGCATGCGATCAATTTCCTCATTGATACGTGAGTCTTTCTCGATAAAGGTATCACTTTGCGGCACATACGCTTCCGGCTGATAATAGTCGAAATAGCTCACAAAGTAGTGCACGGCATTGTTCGGGAAGAATTTGCGAAATTCGGTGTATAACTGCGCCGCCAGTGTTTTGTTGTGTGAAATAATAAGCGTCGGCCGTTTTTGCTCTTGAATCAAGTTGGCCATGGTAAAGGTTTTGCCTGAGCCGGTCACGCCCAGTAACGTCTGTTGCTTCACGCCATCATACAAGCCCTTGTTGAGTGCATGAATAGCTTTCGGCTGATCGCCGGCCGGCTGGTAATCTGTTTGTAATTCAAAATCCATCATCCCATTGTAACGCGATATGACAATTTTGTGAGGTTAGTCAGTTTTTTGGTTGAATTGCTTGAAGGTGTGCAAGTCGCATAGCTCACTGTCTTCCATACAAACATGGCAGACCTGTACTTCGTCATTGTAGATTTCGAGGTACTTTTCGTTCTTTTCATTTAGGCGCGTGATGAGCTTTTTCACCAGTATCCCAGGGTCAGAATCAAAAACAACATTCTTTGATTCTTCTTCGCCCGCGGCTCGCAGAATATCCATAATTTCAGAACTGATGCCACCAGCTCCCTGCAAGAAACCGATTGGCTTACCCATTTCCATAGCGATGGTAAATTCATGCAGAGTACCCAGGCGGCCGCCGACCGACACAACAGCATCAGATGATGCGACGAGCAGCGTGTCACGACCAACGTAGTGCAAGCCGGTATACAAAATAACATCATAGCAGGCAGTTGGCAGACGATACTTGCGCACATGCTCAACTTTTGATGCAGCAGGCGAAATACCAACCGACCACCCGCCAACTTCTTTGGCGCCAACAGCAGCATAGTTCGGCAAGCCTACCGTCGCACCCGTAAGTAGGAGGTTGCCACTACTGGCGATAGCACGACCAGCCGACATAGCGAGGTGCTTGCCTTCTTCGACACTTGCGCCCTTGGCTGCGCCCGACACACACAGCTGGTAGGTGTAGTCATTCAGCGGAATTTCATTGCTGCTGGCTGGCTTTCGGGTTGATTTCTTTGGACCGGCTTTTTTTGGCATTACAAATCCTCTGGACGAATCATATCGTTATCAAGTTGTTTCAGAATCTGATCTTCCAATGTCTTTTTGCCCATATAGCGAATGAAGACTTCGTTCCACAGCGCTTCAGTAAAGTGGTAGATGTAGCGTTCTTCGTATGGAATCTCATTCGAATAGCTCAGGCTCACATCCATCAGGTTCATCGTCAATGGACGACCATCATACATCATGGCAACGTAGTCGAGGTCCTGCCAAAAGGCGAGCTCAGGGTCAACCTGATACATCATTTCTTCGGCACGTCGCCAGTGCAGGTCTTCCGGCTGAACGTGTGGTTCAAACATCTCAGGGTGAT
>JBPEXE010000025.1:0-2681 GCA_052031955.1 Saccharimonadales bacterium (SeqCode) | reverse complement strand
GTAACGCCGTTGCGGCTGTTATCTGACTCGGACCGCTCGTGCTTGTCGAAGCCCAGATGATCATCCAGCTCAGCATTCAAGGCCGCCTCAACGGTGATCTTGGTGAGCATCTGCCGAAACTCGTTGAGATCTTCTTCTGTCTTGATGCTCTTGGCAGCCGCCTGGGCGATGGCTTGAAGTTCTTGCTTGTCCATACTCTACCTATCTCCTTCCCGTAACCGGGATCAATGATAGGCAGTTACACAGTTTTTGTTACAGTCTCGTCTAATTCCAACAACGGGCACAGTTCCGAGACTGGTTGAAGAACGACGGTAGTTCCTCACTCCTCAAATGCAAAAGGATTGAGGAACTGCCTTTTCCAAAACAGTTTTCGATCAACCGCGCTCAGATTTGCCTCACCACAAACCTTCTCCCAATTGACTTCAATCGCTTCACGCTGTTTTGCAATAATGGTTTTGGCGTCTGCTTCTGAAAGCAGGAAGTGGGGCGCAGCGTCAAGGCAAGATTTGAGTTTGCTAAGTCTGTTTTCGCCGGAAATCAGCATGGCTTGCGTTGCTTCATTACCGGCACGGCCTTGAGGACAAATATCATATGCTGGGGTTAGGCTAAGCGTTTTGCCGTTCCAGAATGCGGCATGGTTTCTTGCGTGGTCATCGGTATTGCCGCAAAAAATATTAAAGACCATTCGTGAAAACAGCTCTTCGAGTGTTCCTTTGGGATCATCGAAGCGATGGCGGATAATTTCAGCGAAGGTTTCATAGCTCGCATACCGCGCCATCATGTCATCCAGGCCAAAGAGTGTTAGCGCAGAGACCATGGCTTTGCGCGTCCAGCCCTTCGCTGTTTTTTTGCGATCAAATCTCTCGATCAAAAGAATGTCTTTTTGCGCAGCTTGCACCAGCTTTACAGGTGCGACATTTATTCCGGCAAGTGCAGCCAGCCGCATAGCGATAAATTCAGCCTTCACCACACTGTAAAGGTCAGTGCTTGAAGAAAACTTCGCCACGTATTTTTCGCCCTGATCTTCGATCAAGGCTTTCGGGCGTGCACCGCCGATGGAGCTGCCATGGAAGAGCGCCTGATCCAGCTCAGGGGTAAGCGGTACGCCTTGCTCAACCCGCGCAGCGGATTGCATTAATTCTTCCAGTGGAACATTGTTTGCCGAGCGCGGAATATATTCTCTGGGCGAGTGCTGAAAATCCAGTGCGCCGATACGGTCAGAGCCCGATTCCAGCAAATAGGTTAGCTCGCCCAGCGCATCGGTATCTTTGCCTTTGCGCCCGAGCTTTTTGTTGACGATAACGCGCCGACCCCAGGCATCCGGTGCGGAATCGCGGATACATCCGGGCATGGTTAGCCCATCAAGCAGAGGCAACACGCCTTTTTTAAGGGGCAATTCCGGTTCATAAATGGAAATGGCTGGGGGAGTAGCATTGATGCGGTCCAGATAGCTTTTACCGTAGTTGAACTGCACGTGGCCCTGATCGTCAGTTTCCAGCTTTCCGGCAACAACAGGGTCAGTGGCTTCGGGCAACCATATCCAAACAAAAGCTTCTTTATCGGCTGTACTAGAAGTCATCATCGGCAATCTTTACTTTTTTGCGCACGGACTTTGGCAACAGTGCAAGTTTGTCTTCTGTTTCGCGAATATGGCTGGTGAGGGTGGTAGCTTCTGCGTCAAAGAGCTTTACACCCACAATGGTAGCCACTTCAAAGGTAGCGCCCAGCTCGCACCTGGGGTCGCCTTTTTCAATACGCTGTAACAGGCCGCGCGAGATACCGGCACGGTCGGCAACCTCTTGCGCGGTCATCTTGCGCTCTTTTCTTGCCGCACGGACGAGGTTGCCAAGCAGCGTAATGGCCTCAAGGCTATAGCGGGAATAGGTGCGTGCCGATACTTTGGGCATGGCTTGGCTGTAGCTTCTCTATTTTGGTCTTTATGTGGACCATATGAAACTCATATGATTTGTATATGACTCATGCTATCGTTGATTGACTGATTTGACAATGAAATTGGGTTATACATAGACCGCAAGAAATCTCTATGATCTATATATGGATCATTTATATGCAAACTACACTGGCGCTAGATTTCCGGCGCATACCAGCGATCTCGATTTCGGTTCCGTTTCGGCCGGGATTTTCGTTCTTTCTCCTGCTGCTCCTGTCCACTCACCCTAAACGGAGACAGGCGTAGTTGGAGTTTTCTGAGACCATTCACTCAGGAGATGAGCATTAGAAAATCACGATTCACCGAGACACAGATCGTTTCGATACTTAAAGAAGCAGGTGCAGGCATTAAATTTGGGGAGCTGTGCCGAAAGCATGGCATCAGCTCATGGATGCTTCAGAGACCAAACGCTTGAAAGCGCTTGAAGAGGAAAATGCCAAACTTAAGCGCATGTATGCGGACATGGAGCTGGAGACTTCAATACAACGAACATCGACCGCATGACTCATTGGGGGGTTGCCACCTACAGTCTATGCACAACAAACGCCGGAAAATTCTGGTTTTGAACTGTCTAATTGACTGGAAAGCTTACGTTAGAAGAGCGCTTCATCAAATCTCTTCTTGCCTGGCGGAGGACCTCTGGCTCTCTACAAGTGAGCTGCCATCGCAGCTTATCAACGCTGGGCAGAAGGATTATCGCGCCTTTGAAATCTTCACCGTCGAGAATTGA
>JBPEXE010000024.1:0-2523 GCA_052031955.1 Saccharimonadales bacterium (SeqCode) | reverse complement strand
CGTCTTTAACGTCGCCAGCCAACACACCAGCTTGGATTGCAGCACCAACGGCTACAACTTCATCAGGATTTACACCTTGCTTTGGCTTCTTGCCGAAAATCTTTTCAACTTTTTCAACCACCGCAGGCATGCGGGTCATACCGCCAACCAAGATAACCTCGTTGATGTCCTTAGGCTCCATGCCGGCATCCTTGAGCGCAGCCTTCACGGGCGCCTCAACTTTAGCGATCAAATCGCCTACCAGCTCTTCGAGCTTTGATCGAGTCAGCTTGTACTCAAAGTGCTTTGGACCATCGGCATCAGCGGTGAGGAATGGCAGGTTCACTTCTGCTTCTTGTGCTGAAGAAAGTTCCTTCTTGGCTTTTTCAGCCTCTTCCTTGAGTCGCTGCATAGCAGCTTTGTCATCAGTCACGTCAACGCCATGCTGGTTCTTAAATTCTTCGATGAAGTGATTCACAATCACGAGGTCAAAGTCTTCGCCACCAAGGTGGGTATCACCGTTGGTCGACTTCACTTCAAACACACCGTCACCGAGCTCCAGGATTGATACGTCAAACGTACCGCCACCGAGGTCAAAGACAGCAACTGTTTCGTCCTTGCTGCCATCTTTATCCAAACCATACGCCAAAGCGGCTGCGGTTGGCTCGTTGATGATTCGCTTCACTTCCAGACCGGCAATCTTACCGGCGTCTTTGGTCGCTTGTCGTTGCGCATCATTAAAGTAGGCCGGCACGGTGATAACTGCTTCGGTTACGTCCTGGCCAAGATACTTCTCGGCGTCTGCCTTGAGCTTAGAAAGAATCATTGCTGAAACTTCTTCCGGACTGTATTCTTTGTCGCCCATCTTTACTTTTACAGCGCTTCCACCCTTCACGATGTCGTAGGGCATCAACTTGATGTCTTTCTGAACTTCGTCGTCCGAGAAGTTACGACCAATCAATCGCTTCACACCAAAGATGGTGTTGGTCGGGTTAGTTACTCGCTGTCGATTAGCCACTTGGCCAACCAAACGCTCTTCTTTATCTTCCTTGCCTTTTTTAACCGCCACGACACTTGGTGTGGTTCGGTTACCTTCAGCGTTAGCAATAATTTCCGGCTTGCCACCTTCCATTACAGCCATTGCTGAGTTCGTTGTTCCTAAATCGATTCCGATTATCTTTCCCATTTCTTGATTCCTTTCCCTTTATTCTTCAGTTTGTTCAAATGGTTGATTTACTCTCATGTTTCCTCCGTGCGGGGTGCGTCTGGTGGATTATGTGCGGCATGTAATATGTCGCCAACTTCGTCATTCAGTGCCTGAGCTACCCGGTCTGGATTTCCTCCGTAGGCGCTCATATAGTGAGACATCAGTTCAGCCATTGTCTTGCCGGTTCGAGCGACAATTGCCGCTTCAACCTCGGCTGCAACAGCATCCGGATCCGCAACTTGCGTTTCGCCAAACTGGCTTGACGGTGCATCTGACGCATCGCCACCGAATTCCCTGAGCATCATTTCATCAAATGACTCGCCTGGTTGTTGTTGCTCACCCATTATTGCCTCCCCACTTTCACCATGGCGTGTCGGATAACGGCACCATTCAGCGTGTAGCCACCTTGCAGTTCTTCAATCACAATGTCCTTGTCGCCGTCACCATCTTCCATAGAAATAGCTTCCATGGTTTCCGGGTCAAACTCTTCGCCAACGGTTGCGATTGCTTCGACACCCATGTCCTTCAAGTCTTTTTCGAGCTGTTTTGCAACGGATTGCAAAGCTTTCATAAAGTCATGCTCCTTCAAATCTTCCGGAACATGGGTGAGAGCTCGCTCAATGTTGTCGATGGTTGGCAACAGCGCTGCTATTGTGCCTTCGCGACCAATCGAAACGGCTTTCTTGTAGTCTTCTTCAGAGCGACGTTTGAAGTTTACAAAGTCGGCCTGAATGCGTTGCAAATCAGCGGTTAACTCACCGACTTGCTGTTCAAGTTCCTGCTGTTTCTTACTTTTCGCCATCAGCCAATACCCTTTCTAATACCTCGCCAGTGTGTTGCACGAGATTCATTACTGTCTTGTAGTCTTGTCGTGTTGGGCCAAGCACACCAATATATGAACGATCAGAATATGGCGATACGAATCGCGAAATAATGAGCGTAGATTTTGACGCTTTCCCAATTGGGTTTTCACGGCCAATAAATACACTCAATGGTTCATTTGGTGCGGCTTCGCGCAGCCACGGCTCGAGGTTATCAATCAGATTTGCCACCTCTTGCGCGGCTTTAGCTTGCATAAGTTCGGGCTGAGCAAACAAACTCCCGAATCCTCGTACATAGAGGGAATTCCCGATTGTCGCCAACCCGACATTATGCGTAATTTCCACCAGTGATCGAACGGCAGAGCGGATGGCCTGTTCGGCCTCGCCTGCGCTGCTAATGCGCACATCAATCGCTCTCGCACTGCGATTGATGCTCCCGCTGTCACGTATTTGTGGTGCTTCGTTAATATGATTCACATAGAGCCGATATCCCTTGTCTGTCGGCACACGTCCCGC
>JBPEXE010000023.1:0-4889 GCA_052031955.1 Saccharimonadales bacterium (SeqCode) | reverse complement strand
TCTACAATTACGAGGTTCTTTGCCATATAAATCTGCTTACGCTTCAGGTTACCATATATTGTGTGGTGACAACTATTTTGCCACTGGATTCAGCGGAGAGCATACATACCATCCTGTCTTCTGGCAACCTTATTGTCAATTTCAAGTTCACTCAGCACGCTGTTAGCGATTGATAAATTTAGATTCGACTGTCGAGCGATTTCGGAGACATGCAACGGTCCCGCTGCGAGTGTATTGCGGATGATTATCTGGTCATTGCTGAGTGATTCCACGGGTGTGGTCCGCCCGGGAATGCCGAGGATATCCAGCACGTCCTGCGAATCCGCAATCAGGTGTGCCCCATCTTTGATAAGTTGATTTGTGCCCTGACTATATATATGTCCAACTTCACCAGGCACGGCGCCAACTGTTATGCCGAGGTCTTGGGCGAAGCGAACGGTGTGCATAGTGCCACTTTTATGACTCGCTTCCACTACGACCAATACATCTGAGAGAGCTGCGATAATTCGGTTGCGTGCAATGAAGTTACTTTTATGGATAGACATCCCTTTGGCGTATTCGCTCAACACTGCGCCGGACTGTGAAATTTCTGTTGCGAGTGCCAGATGACGCCGAGGGTAAACGTCTTGAATCGCCCCGGGCAATACAGCAATCGTCAATCCTCCACACGCTAAAGCCGCGCGATGCGCGATACTATCGACCCCAATCGCCAGCCCGCTGACTATTGCCACACCGTGCGAAGCCAGGCTGCCTGCCAGCGATTCGGTCATCTGTCTACCGTAGGCACTGGGGCGGCGTGTACCGATAATGCCGACCCGCGGGCCAGGCGGTAACTCCCCTAAAATAAAGAGCTGCTTGAGAGATGGCTGGATGTTAGCTAACTGATTTGTCCATAGCGCATCTTTATGTGATAAAGACTTGATATTCATAGAAAATATTTACAAAGGTATTGACTTAAATGGAATGTTAGGGTATACTACCCCAGTAATCGTGGAAAACCTCCGCGATTGGTACCTTATACCCCTATTCTAACTTTGTTAGATTGTTTGCAACGTGCGTCAAAGTAACTACCCTCCACTTTAACGCCAAGGAGCTTAATAACTCCTTAGAATCTCTTGATTCTTGTAGGCGTTGCAAACAAACTAACCCCTTTAACCGGTGATCCGATGCTCTATGTGTGAGGTGGGTCATTCCTAAAGCCCGAAATGGGTGGGTTGAAGGGTTAAATCAAGGTTTAGTGGTGCCCACCCCCGCTAAACCTTGTTTTAATTTCTGGCTATTTTTCAGTGCCTATGGTCGGGTGCTTAGGGTCGGCAAAGCCGCCCATGGCCCCCTCGTCGTCAGAGCTGAACTTACTTGGTCGACGTATCCCTGATACGCCTCCCAGCGTAACTCCAGCTCTTCCTCGCCATAAGCACTGAAAACAACCCAGATATACCGAAAAATGTTCAGACGTATGCGAATTGCTCATGCTTTCAATTGATTTACAGTAGTGGTTTAATAGCAAATTATGACCGAAATTGACCCAACCTATCACCCAAAGATTGAGCAGTCACCGCGCTGGTTCTTTGTAGGGCGCGTGGCAGCGACCGGCCTAGTGAAAGCCACGATGCGACTCGAAACTGATGACCGTCGAACTGGTTCACGCGTGACACCGGCAACCGTCATCGCGCCCAATCACCAATCAAATATTGATCCCTTTACGAGCGCCGTGGCAAGCTACGAGAATGGCTTTGGTCAGATTGCTTTTCTGGCCAAAGAACAGATTACAAATCCAGCCGGATCACGAGTACCTGAGGGTGATGAGCTTTGGAAAAAGCTTGTTGCCCAAGCCGCCCGTGTGGTCGACTTTGCGCCGAGCCAAGCACTACAGAGGATTGCGGCCCACCCGACTAAGCGCGGTGGAAATGCTGATAAAGATGACATTAACAACTGGGCTGTGCACGAGATGACTCGCATGGGTGTATCTGTTGAGTCATTCCCCGAAGGAACGCGCAACAAGCGTGGCGATGATCTACTCCCGCTAAAGACTGGCACTGCCCACATGTCAATTTACTCCGGTCGGCCGATTACGCCCGTTGGGAATGCCGGGACTCGTGATATCCGGCTTGGTCACAGGCGCGAAAACGTCGTGGTCAATGTTTTCACTGACCCGATGCACCCGGATGATTACATTAGTCGGGCTGATATCGGTGACGCTGAGATTGTGAAGCGTGCCGCCGGCGACATGACCGCCGACCTACAAATGCTGTTGCAAGAGGCGTACGAAGAGGCGCTTGACCACAGAGCCTTCCTACTTAGTCGAAATGACTAAATTGTCCGTGTTGTTTCTTCGAAGTTTTGATTGATGAAGTTATACATATCTTGGCCGGCGACATCAAGCACCGCGCCGAGCTCTACTTGTTCTGCTCTCGAGAAATTGGCTAACACAAAATCTGCAGTGTCTTGGTTTTCAAGATGTTGGTTCTTGACGCCAATGCGAATCCGGGCAAAATCATTGCCAATAACTTGCTCGATTGATTTGATGCCATTGTGTCCACCGCTGCTCCCACCAACCCGACTTCTGATGGTGCCAAATTCAATATCGACGTCATCATAGACAATCAGTATTCGTGGGTCGTTGACGGCAAAATAGTTTTGCAGGCGAACAACCGCCATGCCGCTTTTGTTCATAAAGGTTCGTGGCTTCGCGAAGACAACCTTCTCTCCGGCGAGGTTGGTCTCAAGAATGTCGGCGCCGAGGTCGGATTTCTCCTTGAAGCTACCCAAGTCATGCGCATGAACAAAGCTGTCGAGCGCCATAAATCCGGCGTTGTGGCGCGTCTTTTCATACTGCTCGCCAATATTGCCAAGTCCGACAATCAAGAATGGACCGTCGCTCAACGAGTTGGAATAACTATTTACGATGTCTCGAATTGCCATGGTCTTTATTTTTGCCTGAATTGCTTTCGAACTCAAATATAATCGCGGTACCACCGAAGTCACGTAGTTCACGCATCTTGTGTTCCAGGTGACGTTTGTACGACCAGTGCAGGTAGCGTAAGTCACGTCCAAATATCTTGAAGCGTGGCGGATTTGACCCGGTTTGTGTCATGTAGGTCAGGTTCGGGTGCTTGTTTTTCAGGCCGGCCGCAGGATGATCACGCGTGACTTCTTTGAGCCAACGATTCAGCTCGTTGGTTGGTATCTTCTCGGCGCGCTTAGCATGAATATCAAAGCCCAAGTCGAAGAGTTTGGCGACGTTCTGGCCGGTTTCCGAGCTGGTAAAAATCAGGGGTGCCCACGGTACAAATGGGAACTCGCGTGCGATATCTGCTGCCAATTGATCACGCGTGTAGGCGTCCTTATCAACGAGGTCCCACTTGCTGACCACAATAATCAGGCCCTTGCCAGCCTCACGAATCATGCCGGCGATTTTTTGATCTAGCTTGGTATTGAGCTCGTTGCCGTCCATAACCAGGCAACAAATGTCAGACTCTTCGATGGCGGCCAGTGCTCGCAGAACACTAAAGTGCTCGACACCGCGCCCTATTTTGCCTGAACGGCGAATACCAGCCGTATCAAGCAGCTCTACCGTTTTGCCGTGGTATTTAACACTATGGCGATTAACATCGCGTGTGGTGCCCGCTGCGTCTGCTACAACGGCTTTTTGCTTGGCGAGTAGTGTGTTGAACAGACTCGACTTGCCGACATTCGGACGACCAACAAAAGACAGGTGCAGTGTATTCGGGTCGTCACGGTCCTTCACTTTTGGTAATGTGCCGGCAACTGCCTCAAGTAGCTCAGCCACTCCTCTGTTGTGGACGGCAGAGGTCAGATAGATATCTTTAATACCAAGTCGCTTAAACTCCTCAACAATTTCGGCCTGCTCATTGTCGGCTTTATTCACCGCCAGGAATACCGGTTTTTTGGACTTGAGGGCCAGTTTCGCGACGCGCCGGTCTTCTTCAGTGATACCAACCGAGTGTTCGATAACTACCAGCATCGCATCGGCTGACTCTGTGGCCTGAGTTATCTGTTCCTGAATCGACAGCTCAAACTCGTCTTCCGGTGTCTTGAGTCCGGCTGTGTCGACCATCCAAAAGGCCTGGTTCCGCAGGTGAACCTTGCCGTAAATCGGGTCACGCGTTGTGCCCGGCTCATCAGCAATAATGGCCTGTCTCTTCTCGAGAAAGCGGTTAAACAAACTGGACTTGCCCACGTTGGCACGGCCCACGATAGCGACGATTGGTAATTTACTCATGCTAACAGATTAGCATACTTGAAAAAATATCACAATCATGATATAGTACCTCTAATGAGTGAATTCGAGCCGTACATCGATGATTTGAGTGTTGCCAAATTTGGCGGCGAATCGATGCTGTTTTTGGATAATGTTGAAGCCCGCATGGAGGAGGACGAACGTCGTCGCGTTGCGGTGGTGTCAGCTATCGGACAGATGAGCGTGTCGCGTGCTGTTGAGCTTGATTTGCCAGAAGGCATACATACCGGCGAAAAAATCACTAACAAGTTATTTGACTACTACGCATCAGGTGATGAGGCATTGCTCGAGAATATTATCACTGAGCATGACTGGGTGGCGCGGCGTCACAACATCTTTGAGAGCGATGAAGCACGCGAAGAGCAGCTCAGCATATTTCGCGACGATTTGCGGACAGCGCGGTCGGTTTCTGAGGCAGAGACCGTTATTCAGGGTGAGATTATGGCTGCTAAACTCCTCGCTCTGCACATGGATGCTGTTTTCCTCGATCCACGTGAGGTTATACACTTTCAGTCCGGAACCGGAGATGAGCGGAATAATCCGAAAGTTGATCTCGAAAAAACATCCGGCCTCTTGCGTGAAGCCATGGCAGATACATCGAAGCGCTATATCATCGGTGGCTACGGTG
>JBPEXE010000022.1:0-8396 GCA_052031955.1 Saccharimonadales bacterium (SeqCode) | reverse complement strand
AATCGATATTTAAATTTGGTGGAGCTACAGGGACTTGAACCCTGGACCTCTACACTGCCAGTGTAGCGCTCTAGCCAACTGAGCTATAGCCCCGCAAATTGTTATGAGTGGTCTACGATTTTACTCAGTTCGCTAGAGCGTAGCGCAAATACATTTGAGCCACGGGCGTTCCAACTGAGCTATAGCCCCATAACCGCTGGATTATACAAATTTGCGTGAAAAATGTCTAGATTGCCACCTCAGATTCTGGTACATTAGCTTCTACCGATACACGCTATCGGGATATGGGGCCCGAGCTTTGCTCACTCGCTTTGGCGAGCGCTGTTTAGTCAGCAGGGCTCCACCACGTCGAATGCTTCAACAACCAAACCAAAAAGACGCAATCAAGTGGCGTCTTTTTTGTTTGGTCTTGAGAAGATTCTCCTCACACATCCCAACGCGAGGGCTGGGATGTGTATAAGACACCGATGCGGTATGATAAGACCAACCATTAGAACATTAGGGGATTTTTATGGCTGAAGCCAAACAACCAAATCAACCCACACCAATAGAGTCGACACCGTCTGAGCCGGCTCCACTGGCACCAGCGCAATCAATTGATCCGATGCCGCCGTCGCAAAAGATACAGCCTGCAACCAAACAACAGAAGAAGACTATGCTCATAGTCGTGGCTGGGGTGCTATTGGTGCTCGGGCTTGGCTCGCTCTTTGCCTTTGCAGTCATGGGTAGCTCACGAGAGGCAAAGCTGGCAACAGCGTTGGGCAACTTCAAGGATGCCGATTCGATGACCGTTGATCTGAACATTGAAGGTGGGAGTGAGGATGTTTCGGCCGTCGGCGAAGGCTCAGCATCGGTTAACTTCCCAGAGCACCAGGCCAGCCTTCAGGCGGAACTGGACCTCGTTTTCTTCAAGGTGGGCATGGAGGCTCGGCACGTTGATGGAGATTATTACGTGAAAGTTGATGGTCTTGAGCAGCTTGAGCCGTTACTCGGTAGTTTTATAGAGGGATTTATTGAAGGTTTTACCGGTGCTGCTGCTGATGACCTGAGCCCAGAAGGTGTCGCGCAACGACAGGAGTTGCAGACGCAGTTGACGGGCGCGTTTGGTCTCGCAATTGATGAGCTTAATAACAAATGGATTATGCTCGATGGTGAAATTGCCGAAAACGCAGGCGTGAACCTGGCTCAATTGATGGATGACTTCCGTGCCAACTACGATAACGTCGATAATATTGAAGACCTCCTGACGATAAAAGAGGTACTTGAAGACGAAGACATCGATGGCTCGTCGGCCACGCACATGGTCGTCAATATCAACACACAGGAAGCTCAGGATGCCCTAGTTAAACTTCTCGGTGGTCTGGCGGTCGGTGATACCGCCCTCAGTGAAGACGATGTGCGAAACGGTGTCGAGGATATGCTCGATGGTTTTAACCCCTCCTCTCAGGACGTTGACGTGTGGGTGGACAACGCAAGTAATCAGTTGGTGCAGCTTCAGGTTGAAGTTTCCGACAGTGGCTCCGATGTAACGGTGACGCTGAACTTTAGCGACTTCAATGCCGTGCCGGTAATAGAAAAACCGGACGACGCACTCGTCATGGCAGATTTGGAGCGAATTTTTGCCGATCTTGCCAAGGAGTTTGGGATCGATGATGCTAACCTTCAAGACTACCTTACAACCGGCCTGTAAAATCATACATATCCCCTGTAGAAGTTCCCTGCGATTAGAGGTACAATTACTAGCATGAGCGCATTCTTTTCGCGATTGAAAAAGAAGATGTATTTCTTTGTGGCCGGATATTTCGGTTTTTTTGCGGCGCGCGTGCTTAAAAAATGGCAACCACAGATAATTGTAGTGACTGGCTCAAGCGGCAAGACGACTACACTCAATATGCTCGAGGCACAACTTGGCGAAAAGGCACTGTTTTCGCATCACGCCAACTCGGCCATTGGTATTCCATTTCACATACTCGGCATGAACGGCATTCAAGATTCACGCTGGGAGTGGATTGGCAAGTTTATCAAGGCTCCATTTCGTGCCCTTACGACTAAGCATGAAGAAAAAATCTATGTTGTTGAGGCAGATGCCGACCGCCCGGGTGAAGGCGATTTTCTCAGCAAGTTACTGAAACCAATGATTACAGTTTGGGTCAGTAGCTCGCGAACACACTCCATGAATTTTGAAGGTTTGGTTAAATCAGGCACCTTCAAGTCTCTCGAGGAGGCGATTGCCTACGAGTACGCACATTTTGCCGACCATACACAACGTTTGGTGATTACCGATGGCGATAACCCGAATATTAAGGCGGCGTTGCAAAACAAGCAGGTTCCGGTGAAGTACATTTATCACAAAGAGGCGATTGAGGACTACCGTATCAGTGAAGGCGAATCAATGGTTACGATTGCCGGCCACCATACCTATATTTTCCGTCAGCCACAGCCACCGGTGATTAGTTATCAGGTCGCGTTTTTAGATGAGGTCCTAAAACTTCTTGAGATAACACCGGACTACTCATTCGAGCGCCTCGATTTCCCGCCCGGGCGCAGCCGTGTCTTTAAATCAGCACTCGACTTTACTATTATCGATTCTACCTACAATGCCAACCTCGACAGCATGAAAGCCATGCTGGCTATGTTTGAGCGCTATCCCGGTGAGCAGAAAATATTGGTGTTAGGCGACATGCTCGAGCAAGGTGGTAACGAAGAAGCAGAGCATAAGAAATTGGCGGATTTAGTGCTCAATCTGAGCTTTAAGCCCAAGCAAATCATCCTACTTGGCCCGCGCGTCAAACGCTATACTTTCCCAATTTTGCGCGATGAAATGCCAACGGTGCCGGTGTCGATTTTTGTGAATCCTCATGATGTGCTTGATTATTTGCGTGCTGAAATAAAGGGCGGTGAGGTCGTCCTATTTAAGGGTGCTCGGTTCCTCGAAGGCGTGATTGAAAAGTTGCTGGCTGACCCACAAGATGCAAAATACCTGGCGCGACGTGGGAATATTTGGCGAAAGCGACGAGCAGAGTGGGGCTTGTAGAAAAGACCTATGGCAGCACATAAGATTTTCATTGTTCATGGCTGGACGTACACGCTCGCTAAATGGGATGGCGTTGTAGAAGAGTTAACAAAGCTGGGGTACGAGCCGGTGCTCTTGAAGGTGCCCGGGTTGACTCAGCCAAGTGATGACGAATGGGATATACCAAAATATGTCGCTTGGCTCGATCAGCAGTTGAAGGGCGAGGATGAGCCAATAGTGGTCGGACACAGCAACGGGGGGCGAATCGCACTAGCGTATGACGTAGCGCATCCAAAGCGGCTCAAACATATTTTCTTGATATCAAGCGCAGGTGTCTATCATCAAAAACCGGCAATTACTGTGAAGCGCAAGGTTGCAAAGTCAGCTGCGAAGGCGCTCAAGCCGGTAGTGAGAGGCAAGGCACGTCGTGTCGCCTATCGCCTGATTGGCGCATCTGATTACGGCAACGCAAAGCCGAATATGCAGAAGACCATGACAAACGTGATAAATTTTGATGCCGGTCTTGACCTCTCCCAAGTACAAACACCAATCACATTTATATGGGGCGAGAAAGATACTATTACGCCAATTGAGGATGCCTGCGTCATGATGGAAAAAGTTCAACGACCCGAAGAACTGCACACCTTTGAGGATAGTGGCCACTCGTCACAGGGTGATCATCCTGGCGAAGTTGCAGAGATTATCAACGTAACTCTGCAGGATATGTGATGGCTGTTTTTAACTCCTTGGGCTCAAACTACTCGCTCAAGCATTTATGGCATATGTTTAACGGCTTTAGTATTCGTGAGCGCGATAATTTTGTAACGTTCTTAGAAAAGCGATACGATGCCAATGTACAACTTACATACAAGGGCAGGGAGGCATTGTACCTTGCGCTACAAAACTCTCCGCTTAAAAAGGGTGACCATGTGGCAATCAACGGCTACACCTGTTTTGCCGTCTATGATGCGGTCAATGCTGCCGGTATGGTGCCGGTATACATTGATGTGGCCAAAGACTCACTCAACCACGATGTTGCCGGGCTGAAGAAAGCGCTCAAGGCCGACAAGAAAATCAAAGCCTTGATTATTCAAAACACATTTGGTTTTCCGGTTGATATTAAAGAAATAGAAGATGTTGCCCACAAGAAAAATCTGCACCTCATCGAAGATTTGGCGCACTCAATCGGCACCGTGTATCACGATGGCCGTGAAGCGGGGACTGTGGCCGATGCCGCCCTGTCATTCAGCCAGGATAAGGTTGTTGATGCCGTATCAGGCGGCGCCTATGTGTATCGAGGCAAGGAGCAGGAGTTTAAGACCAAACGACTGGCTTATACAAAGTTTTTGAAAGACTATTATTACATCTGGAACACGCAGTTTATCAGGAGTGGCTATATCTGGGGTGGTGGCAAAATGTACAACTACCTATTGCGCAAGCTCAAATGGCTGCCAAAACCAATGGATGGGCGAGCCGAGAACGTGCGTCGTCCGGACACGTGGCACATGACACTTGCTCTCAAGCAATTTAAGGATCTGAAAAAGTCGCTCGCACACCGCAAATCAATTGCATCAATCTATCGACACAATTTGCCCGACAAAGTGTTAATGCCACACGACAAAAACGCCACATATTTGCGTTTTCCGATATTGGTTGATGATCCGGCGGGCCTCAAAGCTTACCTCCAGAAGGCGAGCATTTATGTGTCCGATACCTGGTATGATGCGCCTATCAGCCCTGCGCGTTGTATGAAGGATACTAATTACAAGGATGGCGAGTGCCCGCGGGCGGAGAAACTAGCGGCACACATGGTGAACCTGCCAACTCATATAAATGTTGATGAAATGCAGGCAGAAAGAATTACTGCAAAGGTAAATGAATGGCTATCGAAGCAAGACTAGCGACCGATAAAAAACAATGGGAGCAATTTATCCTCAGCCATGAAGAGGCAAACTTCTTGCAGTCGTGGATGTGGGCTGATGTAAACGAGAAGCTTGAACGCACCGCTTATCGCATGGGCTACTTTGATGGTGCAGACATGGTTGGCGCCATGATTGCCGTGGTTGAGCCTGCCCGGCGTGGGCGCTACATTTCGGTTGCAGCCGGACCAATACTGGACTGGCAACGCGACGATGTGGTGGAGACTTGGCGAAATAGCCTCATTGAGCTGGCGGAAAAAGAAGACTGTGTTTTTGTGCGCGTGCGACCTCAGTTATATGCGATTGATGAGAACGAAAAAACCTTCAAGAAATTGGGTTTTCGTCGCGCAAAAATGCATCTCGAGGCAGAGCTTACCTCACAACTGCCACTTAACAAATCACTTGATGAGTTGAACAAGAACATGCGCAAGAACACACGCCGCGAGATAAAACAAGCCAAGAAGCGCGGCATAAAAGTGACTCAATTTGATGACCCGGCAATCATTCGTGAGTTTTATGAAATGCAGCTGGCTACAGCAAAACGCCATGATTTTATTCCGTACTCGTATGAGCGTCTTCAGGCAGAGTTTGATGTATTTGCCAAGACCGGAAATGTACTCCTTTATAGCGCACACACCAACGAGGGTGATTTAATTGCACAGGCCTTTGTTATCTTTTATGGTGCTGAAGCATCCTACCACTATGGTGCCTCGACCGAGCTGGGCCGCACCGAGCCGGGCGCCTATCTCATTCAATGGAAGGCGATTCAGGAAGCTATGAATCGTGGCTGCATGCGCTATAACTTCTGGGGTGTTGTGCATCCGGAGGATACGAAGCACCGATTTTACGGGGTTTCGGTATTTAAGCGTGGATTCCGTGGTGAGGACGTTGAATATCTTCATGCCCATGACTTGGTGGTAAAAAAGTCCAAGTACGTTAAAAACTATGCAGTTGAGAGCGTTCGCAAAAAAGCTCGCCGACTGTAGTCTGAATCTCTTCTTAAAAGCCCCCACCCGGGGCTTGACCCCATGGATGTTTGACGTGAGTATGCGACATTTTGGCTTAAAGTTTCATAAGAAGCGGGCGCGCAACACTATTTCTCACACAGCTTTAACCTTCAACACCTTGAAAACAGAGGTGGTTTGAGGCACAATGGGTAGCGATGAGAAAATACACCCCCAAAGAAATTGAGGCCAAGTGGCAAAAGGTCTGGGCCGAGACCAAGTTATACGAAGTGACCGAAGATGAAAGTCGCGAAAAAATCTATGCCACACCAATGCTCCCGTATCCATCTGGTGCCGGACTGCACGTTGGCCACGTCCGCAACTATTCAATTGCCGATGCTGTGGCGCGCTTCTATCGCCAACGAGGCTACAACGTCATGAGCAACATTGGCTGGGATGCCTTTGGCCTGCCAGCCGAGAACTACGCTATTAAAACAGGCACGCCACCGGCCGAGTCAACTGCAACAAACATTGCGAACTTCGAAAAGCAGCTCAAGCGTCTGGGCATCAGCTACGCCTGGGATCGGGTGGTTAACACCTGCGATCCGGATTATTACAAGTGGACGCAGTGGATTTTTAAGCAACTTTTTGATGATGGACTTGCTTATCAATCAGAGAATCTACAGTGGTGGTGCACGAAGTGTAAGACTGTTCTGGCCAATGAACAGGTAGAAAACGGCAAATGTTGGCGCCATGACGGGCCTGACGATCCGTTGGTCGAGCGACGCATGACCAAACAATGGTTCTTCAAGATTACGCAGTATGCCGACCCACTTTTGGAGCAACTGGATAATTTGGACTGGCCGGAGAGTATTACCTCACAACAGCGCAACTGGATTGGCCGTTCTACGGGTGCTGAAGTTGAATTTAAGGTTGATGGCGGCAAAGAAACGATTACCGTTTTCACAACGCGTCCGGACACCATTTACGGCGCAACCTTCATGGTGTTAGCGCCGGAAAATCCATTGCTCAAGACGATAAGTAGCGACGAGCAACAGGAAGCGGTGAACGACTACATCAAAGAGAGCGTCAAGAAGACTGATATCGATCGTATGGACGAGGGCAAAACCAAGACCGGTGTCTTTAGTGGCGCCTACGCAATCAACCCGGCAACAGAGGAAAAGATTCCAATTTGGGTGAGCGATTTTGTGCTTGGTGGTTATGGAACCGGCGCGATTATGGCGGTCCCAGGCCACGACCAACGCGACTACGATTTTGCCAAGAAGTTTGATTTGCCAATTGTGCAGGTCGTCGAGCCATACATGGGCACGGCTCAAGGCGACGACCACCAGCGCGACTCAATCATTGCAATCCTGAAGCATCACACCGAGGACAAGTATTTGATTCTTGATTGGGGCCCACGTGTTGAAGACCGCTGGGGTGGCAACTTGTTTATTGGTGGCGGTATTGACGGTGATGATAACGAACTCGAAACAGCTGAGCGCGAAATCGTCGAGGAAACCGGCTATAAGAACTTCAAGCACATCTCAACAACAGATGTGCGTGCCCACAACTTCTTCTACTCAAATGTTAAGGATAAGAATATCTATGACACCACGAGAGGTTTCCTATTCGAGCTAGTTGACGACGAGCAAACCGAGCAAAATCTTGATGACGGTGAAGATAAGTTCAAACTTCGCTGGGTTGCCGGCAAAGACGTTGCGAACCAAATTAATGCCGGTGCGCATGCCTGGGTATTCGACCAGCTCGTGCAAGGGCAGGTCTACAATGCTGAGGGTGTGATGACCAACTCCGGAAAATATGACGGCACGATGAGTGGTGAGGCTCGCGAGAAGATTGTCGCCGATCTCGCCAAAAAGGGTGTCGCCAAAGAGAAGATTAATTACCGTATCCGTGACTGGCTGATCTCACGCCAGCGCTACTGGGGTGCGCCTATTCCGATTATTCATTGTCCTGATTGTGGTGCCGTATCGGTTCCCGAGGACGATTTGCCGGTTGTTCTGCCAGAAGTTGAGAAGTATCAGCCAACCGGCGGCGCGACGTCTGTTCTTGCTACAGTCGAAGATTGGGTAAATGTTGATTGTCCGAAGTGTGGCAAGGCTGCCAAGCGCGAAACCGACACCATGGACGGCTACGCCTGTTCAAGCTGGTACATGCACCGCTATACCGATGCCCATAATGACAAGATGGCGTGGGATCCAAAGAAGGTTAATTATTGGTTCCCGGTTGACTACTACTTTGGTGGCGACCACGCTGTTTCTCATCTGTTGTACTTCCGATTCTGGAATCATTATTTCGTAGACAAAGGCCTCGTTAAGAAGGAAGCTATCGAGCCGGTCAAGCGCCTGGTCTTTAATGGCTACATCAATGCCGAAGATGGTCGCAAGATGAGTAAGAGTCTCGGTAATGTAGTTGATCCACTCGATGTGATTGACAGTGGCTATGGCGCAGATGCCCTGCGTATGTTCGAGCTATTTGTTGGTCCGTACGACCAAGACG
>JBPEXE010000021.1:0-5710 GCA_052031955.1 Saccharimonadales bacterium (SeqCode) | reverse complement strand
GATAGCTTTGATAAGTTTTTAAAGGCCAACGAGATTACGGATGTGTATGTTTGTGGTGTCTTTACCGACATATGTATCAGTCAAACAGCCATGCAACTTTTTGATGCCGGCTATAGCGCCTTTGTCGTGCAGGACCTGGTTGGCACATTGCACGGTGAAGATGTGCATCGGGCAACCATAAAGTCACTCAAGCATGCAATCGGCCAAGCACACGTTATAATGGCGGACCAACTGCCAAACAAGTAAGTTGGCTTTACTCCTGTAAATCGGTACAATTAGAGCGATGGAAAAAGAAATTCGAACACGGTTTGCTCCGAGCCCTACGGGGTTTATGCATGTCGGCGGCGTGAGAACGGCGCTCTTTGCTTGGCTGTTTGCGCGCTCGCATCACGGCCGCTTCATTTTACGTATCGAGGACACCGACAAGAGTAGGGAGGTTGAAGGCTCAATCGATCATATCGTCGAGTCACTCGACTGGCTCGGTCTGCGCAGAGACGAAGGACCAAAAGTCGGTGGTGGCTTTGGTCCATATTTGCAAAGTGAGCGACTCGATATATACAAAGGCTACGCGCAAAAACTCATCGACAAAGGCCTGGCATATGCAGACCCCTTCAATGAAGATGAGGTCAAAAAGTTTCGCGAGCAAGCCAAAGAGGAAAAGAAGCCATTTTTATTCCGCAATTTCCGACCCCACGACGATGAGCTCACGACGCCTGAAGATTGGTATGGTAAGGTTCCGATTCGTTTTAAGACCACCGACGTGAGTCGAACTGAGTGGAAGGACATTGTGCGTGGGGACTTGTCGGCCGGCGAGGAAGCGCTCGATGATTTTGTCATTATCAAGGCCGATGGCTATCCAACTTATAACTTTGCACACGTTATCGATGACTACGAGATGAAGATTTCGCATGTTATTCGTGGTGAAGAATTTATTCCAAGTGTGCCAAAGTTCTTGGCACTCATGAAAGCTCTCGACATAACCCCGCCACAGTTCATAACCGTACCACCAATCCTCAACGCCAACGGCGGCAAGAAGCTGAGCAAACGTGATGGTGCAAAAGATGTATTGGAATATCGTAATGAGGGCTACACACCTGATGCCATCAATAACTTCCTGGCTTTAATGGGCTGGAACGACGGGTCGGAACGCGAGATTTACACGCTCGACGAGCTAGTCGTTGCATTTGGTGCCGAGCGCATCCAAAAGAGCGGCGCCAAATTTGACGAGACCAAGCTTGACTGGGTGGCCTGGCAACATAGCGCCCGGGAAATCGAAACAAAACCTTTGGAATATTTGAAGCGCCAGGGCATTGCAGACGAGAAAGCCAATGCGGAGTTTGCGGTGCTGGCGGCGTCAAAGGCGCGTTCGGACGCAGATTTTAAACAAATGTATAGCATCTATACTGATTCGCCAACAATTTCGCTCAACGATTTTGACTTAAGCATCGTCGACAAAAATCTTAGTAAAGAAGCTGCCTTTAATTACATCCGAAGCACCGTCGATGTCCTCCAGGCACTTGAGGACTATGCTAGCGAGTCAGTTGAACATGCATTGCGAGAGAACATGGAGAAACTTCAAGCCACTCCACGTGCGTACCTCAATCTCATCCGTTGGGCGATTACAAACTCAAAGGTTTCACCAAACTTATTTGAGATGATTCACCTCATTGGTCGCGACGAGACAATCTACCGCCTCAATAAAGCCCTCTAGCTCTTGTTTATCATTCCCGAATAACAGATAATAGTGCCATGAAGCATAAGCTTAAAGCGGCCCTTGCTCGCGCAAAAGAATGGGTCGGCTCTCACAAGAAGCTATCAATTGTTGGCGGCATCATTTTAGCCTTTTTGATTATTGGCGCCATTATTATGCTGCTCAGTGGTGGAAATTCAGAGGTGAGTCGCACCGAACCGGAGACCAACGCCGAAGACCAAGCCGAGGAAGTTGACCTCACCGTACCATCACCACTAACCGGACTGCCGGTGAGTGAGGAGGAGGCAAGCCGACCGGTCACAGCAATTGTTATCGAAAATAGTCCCGATGCACGGCCACAATCATCACTGGATGAAGCCGGTTTTGTGTTTGAATCTATTGCTGAAGGTGGCATTACTCGTTTCTTGGCTTTCTATCAAGAAACTCGGCCTGACCCAATCGGGCCTGTCCGCAGTTTGCGCCCGTATTTTAGCGACTGGGTATTAACATTTGACGCATCAATTGCTCATGTTGGCGGCTCCGCTGAGGCACTCGGCGAGGTAGGCACGCTTGGTCTTAAGGATCTTGACCAGTTTGCGTATGGTAGCTCCTACTACCGAACAACCGACCGATTTGCACCACACAATGTCTACACCGATTTTGATAAGTTGGACGCCCTCAACAAAAGCCTGGGCTACACTTCAAGCGATTTTGAATCATTCCCGCGCAAGGCCGAAAAGCCCCTCGGGACACCAAAGGCAACCAAGATTGTGGCCAACATTTCGAGCTTTACCTATGAGGCAAGCTTTGTCTACGACGCAGAGAGTAACACATATCTTCGCCGTATCGCCGGAACACCTGACAAAGACCGCGAATCAGGCAAGCGCATTGCACCAAAAGTGGTCATTGTTATGGAGGCGCCATTTACTGTCTCCGGCGACGGACGCTACCATTACGACCTTGTCGGAAACGGCAAAGTCACGATTTTTCAGGACGGAAATGTTGAGGTGGGCACATGGAAGAAGTCCTCTCGTAGCGACCAAATCACCTTTACTGCCGATAGTGACGGGTCTGTTATAGAACTCAATCCTGGCCAAGTCTGGCTAACGGTTCTTTCGCCGACTCAAGAAGTGGAGTATAGCTTATGATGGAGCTCAAAAAATTTGAGAAGTCCGTTCTGCTTCTTTTCATTCTGGCATCAGCCATTGCGACCGTTGTCGGCTTCGTTGTCTACTATGTGATTACTGAAACGCTCGAACTGGATACGGTCTACGGAGCGGTTCTGGCAGGTATTGCATGGCTGAGTCTGATTGTTATCTTTGGTATTCGACATACCGCTGCCGCTCTGAGGCCAACCAGCAGCGTCTATATGGCACTGGAGCACTTAGCGGTTGGTCCGAGCGATAACGCACCACCAAACCCAGAAGCGCACGGCATGAGTAAGAAGATTGTGACACAGGTGATTAAGGACGTATACGAATTGAGCTCTGGCCAAAGCGAAGCCCAGGCCAACCTCACACGCGCCAAAGACTTTGCCGAGTCAATCCTGGCGCTTGAAAGCAACGCTCTCCTGGTACTAGATAGAAATAAACAGATAACATTCGCCAACAACCAAGCGCGCAAGATTATGCCTGGCACGATTGAAGACCCTGTTGGGATGACGCTAGAGGATGTGTATGGCCTAGAGTTTTCGTCCGGTAAGTCGCTCAGTGAGTGGCTGAGTGAGAACCAGGAAAACAAGATTCAGGATCGATATGTTTGGGAGCGCGTACGTATTTCTAAGACTGACGATTCGGTGCGGTATTTTGACATGGTTGCCGACTATAACAAGAATGAATCTCACAACATCGAAACCATCGTTATGCTGGTCGACAAGACCGATAGTTATCATGGTGATGATGAGCAAATGGGCTTTGTGTCCCTTGCCGTGCACGAACTTCGTTCGCCAATCAGTTTGCTGCGTGGCTATATTGAGGTGTTTGATGACGAACTTTCCGACGTGCTCGACGATGATCAGCGAGCCTTCATGCAAAAGATGTCTGTCTCGGCAGCTCAGTTGTCCACATTCGTGAACAACATTCTCAATGTCGCGCGCATCGAAAATGACCAGCTCAAAGTACATCTGCATGAAGACACGATTTACGACGCTCTCAACTCTTCAAAAGACGACTTTATCCTGCGTGCAGAGGTGCGAAACCGCATGCTTACGTATGAGCTTGCCGACGGTATCGCCTCGGTTGGGCTGGACCGAGTCGCATTTTACGAAGTGCTCAGCAACCTGATCGATAACGCCATAAAGTACAGCAAAGATGGTGGCGAGATTGTCGTTAAAGCCGAGATGACAGAAACCCGCAGTGTCACCGTAAGCGTTCAAGACCATGGCGTTGGTATTCCAGAATCATCTCTCGAGAACTTATTCGAACGCTTCTATCGAAGCCACCATAGCCGCGACAAGGTGTCCGGCACCGGCTTGGGGCTCTTCCTATCTAAGCGCATCATCGAGGCGCACGGTGGAACGATATGGGTGCAATCAAAGGAAGGTGAGGGCTCAACTTTTGGCTTTGATCTGCCAACCTATGAAAACCTCAAGTCAAACACCGACGACTCTGAAAATGGCGAGTTTGTGCGCTCGGCGCACGGCTGGATTAAGAACCACGGAAGGGTACGCAAATAATGGCAAAGTTTAAAACAATTCTGGTTGTTGAAGATGACGTGTTTATCTCTGAATTGTATGTCCGCGCCTTGCGTAAAGCCGGCTACCAAGTAGACGTCGCACCAAATGGAACCAAGGGCCTCGAGCTCGGTAAATCCGGTAAATACGACCTTATGCTCCTCGATATTATGATTCCCGACTTTACGGGTGTTGAAGTACTGAAAATGCTCCGCGAGGAAAAAGACCTCAGCCCAAACACGAAAATTGTGATTACGACAAATTTGGAACAAGACGAACACAACCGTGAAGACGTAGAGAGCTTGGCGGACGGCTACATTATTAAAGCCGATATCACGCCAAAACTACTGGTCCGTATGATTCAAGAGCTCGAAGAGTCTGGTCATATCGACACCGACGAAAAAGAGTGAAATAGTTTTCACTGCTTTGTCGCGCTCATGGCCGTATAGTTCAGGCCATGACAACAACCCAACAAGGATTTAGGCACTTTGACTTGCCAGTCGACCTTCTCGAAAGAAGTGGCGGCTGGGTGCCACCCAAAAGTCACGACCCGGAAGAGATTGCTGAACTTGAGGTATTGCCGCCAGGCAGCGTCATTGTGCGTCGACAGGAGACCGGCGTACAGGTAGCGCACAAAATGCTGGAGTTCATGAGCACGCGAGACATTTCTAACTTTGGCCCACGCATTCTAGCTGCCGCCGGCTTTAATACTGCTTGGCACAACCATGCCGAAGGCGTCGAGGATGTCACGCGACGACGACTATGGCTGCCAGTCCACGAACGCAGCGAGGGACCAATCACGCGCCAATCGCTCACCGTAGACGCAAGCCAGCAATACGAGGCTGCTGTGGAGACTGCGCGTTTAGTAAAACATTGTGTCGAACGCCGAAGTGCGGCTATCCCTCCGTTCAAAAAGAAGCTTGGTCGTCAGATTGGCAACGCATCGCTGGTCCTAGCCAGTGTGCCGTATGCCAGCTTGATTGAGAATGCATACGACGATGTCGAGAAGCAAGATCACGCACGCCGCGGTGCAATGCGGGCACGAACTGACGCCCGCGATATGCGAACCGATTTAGGCGTCTATCCGTCGCTCGCGCAACTTGCCGACCGATTCGGCCCATTGCCAGTCCATATTCAGCACGGTGACGACTCTGTCCTTAAAGAAGCACTCGATTACGCCCAGACAGAAGTTCTCGAGCAAGCAGCGTAGCTAATAACGAATTGTTTCTTCGATAAAGAATGGTTGACCATTTTCATACTGCTCAACCAGCAAGGACATGTTGGGAATCATGTCCTCAGCAGTAAACTCTGGGTCGGTCGCCCATGCAAAGGTCGCATCGGCATCGTCG
>JBPEXE010000020.1:0-4103 GCA_052031955.1 Saccharimonadales bacterium (SeqCode) | reverse complement strand
ACAGGGTGCCGATCTTTTCCCGCTACAGACAATGCAAGCCGGCACGCTACCCCAACTTGAAAAGGACTCAACTGTATACGTGTACTGTCGCAGTGGTTCACGTTCCGCCCAGGCAACCAACATTCTTGAAAATGCCGGGTTTACCAACGTCGTCGACCTTGGCGGCATTGCCGATGTTCAGTCACTCGGTGCACCAATCGTTCGCTAACTATTCGCCCCGGGCCTCCCAGTACGCTTCACCCTCTTCTTCCATGGCCTTTAAACGTGTGTAATAATCGGGAATTTCTTTGAGGTGGGCCCAGGCTATCTTGCCAGCCATCTCTTCATCATCACCTATAACGTCCGTTTCCGGGTCATGGCTGCCATGCTCCAACTCCACCTGCAACCCCATTCGAAATTGCTCGAGGTCGTATAGTCCCCAATCTATCCCGATTGCGTCACCAATCTGCTTGGCTTCTTCTGTTGTGAATTCTTTATGGCTACTCATACATTCCTCCTAGCTACAGCGTACACCGAGGTAACAACCATGTCTGTAACTATATGCGCAATGCCTAATCTGCATCTTCAAAGCTCTCGAAGGTTTTTTCAAAATCGCTGAACCACGCCAGCTGCTCTTCACTGCTGAGACTCATCATGTCTTGTGCGGCCGCAATGTGAGCGAGGTCACCGTCATCTATCATATCCATTGCATGCTCACGGCAGTTTTCGGCCATCTCTAAAGCAGTCTCGCCCACCACTACATAATCACATGCACCTCGCAGTTGTAAGCAGGTTGCTTTCTTCATGTTTTAATTCTATCAGTCTATTGCTGAAAACACCGTCCAGTTATCTCTCAGTGTGTTCTCAGAAACTAAGAAGACACTACACACTTGGAGTTACCTGGAAAAGGAGATCAGCCGTGAACAGTAAAATTTTGCTACTGGCAATAGGGGTTCTGAGCGTTGTGGTGATTAGTTTGGGCTATGCGTTACTTGTGAAGGAAGATACTACCAATCCGGCGAGTGGGGCTGTGGAAACAGTGGAAGAAGAGGCGGATCAAGCCACTGCTGCGTCATGTGTTTCTGATGAGTGTTTAGCGGTTGAAGATTTAGAGTACCCAGTGTCTGAGCTACCCGACTCTGTAGTCGAAGCACTCGATGCCGCGCTCGATGATGAGTATAAGGCATTTGCCACATATGATGCTGTCATTTCCGAGCTTGGCACGTCCCGCCCATTTTCGATGATTATTCGAGCTGAAGAATCACACATCGCCTCACTTAAAGCACTTTACGATAAGTACGGTCTAGAGATTCCAGAAAATCCATACACCGACGTCTCAGTGGCAACAACGCGTGCAGAAAACTGTAGCATCGGTGTCCAGGCAGAAATTGAGAATGTCTCGCTATACCAGGAGACTCTTCTGCCAGCAGTCGAGGAGTATCCAGATATTACTGCAGTATTCACAAACCTCATGAACGCAAGTCAAAACAAGCACCTGCCCGCTTTTGAACGCTGCGCCGGCTAAAGAAATTCGAGAAGTTTGCGCGCAGTGTTCACATTTCGAATTGTCATGTGCTGGTACAAATCGGTACCAGCTAATTTCATCATGCCGCTTTTCGTCTGGTTCTTTCTATCAACCATCCAAATAATAGCCCCGTCCACATATGACACGGTATCTATGCCGTCGCGAATATGTATTTTTTCAAGCACACTCGGGTTATCATAATGTTCCCACAAAAACATAACGTCACACTTCATATGGTCACGATCATTCGTCCAATGCTCAGGAATTGCGCCAACTACAGCCTCAATTGACGGCTTCGTTCTGAGCAAGACCTTTATGTTGAGCTTAAATTCATCCGCAATAACCGTTTCGAGCTTTTGAGTAAGGAGCGTGGAATCATGGTTGCTCGTAAAAAATATGTTTCCGCTATTGATGTAGGTTGAAACGTCATCAAATCCCGTCTGCTCCATCGCAACCTTTAGTTGACCCATCGATATTTTGTTTCGCCCCCCAATGTTGATGCCTCGCAGCAAGGCCACGTGTCTCATTGTAACTCCTCAAGAAATAACAAAGGGCAACTCTGTTGCGAGCTGCCCTTGTTTTAGTGCACGCTGATGTTTACTTTTTCCAGTTCTTGTACTGGTCTTCCAGAATCTTGCCTGCAACGTCTCGACCGCCAAGGCCGAATGCAAGTGCAAGCGCCAGCATGATGCCGGCCACAATCACCGTAATGTTGTTATTGATGATTGTAAGGTCAAGCCCAAGCTGTGCGGCTGCCAGTGGCACTCCAAAGATGAGTACGGCAACACGTGCGGCAGAACCGAGGAACGAGGCCGACTTAACCCCTGCCTTTTCTGCACTTGTGGCAACAATGTCTTTAACGACATTACCAACCAGCACTGCCACTCCGGCAATTACCGCTGCGGCAAAGACATTTGGCACATATCCAAGTACCGAATTGAACGTATCGGTCAATACATCCACACCCAGCGCATCAACAGCTGCGCTGACGAAAATAAGCAATACAGCCCATCTGGTAACCAGTGCTACTACATCGCTAATTTTAAGAACGTTTACACCGAGTGCATCGGCCGTATTCATGACGCGCTTATCATCTTCAATGTAGTCAACAGCCTTACCCAGCCACTTGCTGACGAATCGAGCTACGATAAATCCAACCAGTAGTAGCAGGAGAGCTGCCAGTACTCGTGGCGCGTACTCAACGGCGCTATCGACTAAATCGAGAAATGAATCCTCAATTGTTTCTAATACACTTTGATCTTCCATTAACTCCTCCTATCAATACATCCACTGTACCATGAACACTCCCGAGCTTGAATTTTGCCGGAGGTGAAAATAGTAATGATTGAGTCGATTATTTATGCCCGTCCGGTCAGTGCATTTTTAACAAACAAGGTCAGCACTGCACCACCAACGGCTACAAACATGCTGTAGAGATTAAAGCCCGTTACGCCAGCTTCGCCGAATGAATTTGCAATCATGCCACCGATAAACGCACCGATAATACCGACGATAACATTGCCAACAATACCCTGTTCGGCGTTATTGCCTGCCAGCATTGAAGCCAACCAACCAGCGATACCACCAAAGATTAGCCAAACGATAATTCCCATATTATTTCTCCTTACGATTAGTGTGCTTATAGCGTATCTTTGTCTATCCGCACCCGCAGTTCAGAGACTTGCACGCTATTGGCAAGCTTCACAACCAAGTGATTGTTATATATCAAACACCCAAGAGAGAATTTGGCCTATTTTGCCGGTTTTTTACCTATGTATCGAACCAAATTATGTATCCCTTTGGCGCTGTCTTTGTAAGTTTCACCGTTGTTGTCACAGAGAATTTCGTCAAAGCGATGTGCAAATCGCTTTGCCTCAGCAACATTGAGATAGCGCTTGTTCAGACCCTCAACCTCAAAATAAAAATCCTCAAGTTGTGTGCCGGTGTTAAACTCCGGATCATCAGTTGAGTTGGTAAAGAAGGCAAAGATACCACTTGGCTTGAGCACGCGATAAATCTCGTCAAAGATTTCTCGTGTTCGCTCATTACTAAAGTAGTGAAGCGAAAGGTGCGCATATACTATGTCAAATGATTCATCCTCAAATTCAAAGTTGTCGTTGAGATCGAGAACGCGCACATCAATTTCAACAGACTCGGTCGCGTTCTTCTGGCGATTTTCCTCAAGTCCAACCTCACCATTATCTGTGCTCACCACATCGTAGCCATTCTTGGCAAAGAAACGACTGTCTTGACCATGCCCCGCACCAAGCTCGAGTAGACGACCTGTTTTAGGAAAATGCTCAATTGCTTCTTTGGCAAAAATCGATGGTTTATTGATCCAATCCTTTGCTTTGTAGTCACTATGGATTGCTTTCCATCTGTCACTCTGTGCCATCAGTATGCTCCTTCATGGTTCTTATCTTAACAACTGGCCCTTGGTTCG
This sequence comes from Saccharimonadales bacterium (SeqCode), assembly GCA_052031955.1. Taxonomy (GTDB): domain Bacteria; phylum Patescibacteriota; class Saccharimonadia; order Saccharimonadales; family JBPEXE01; genus JBPEXE01. The sequence continues at coordinate 156 of JBPEXE010000020.1, read as the reverse complement.
TTATCTCAACCGGTGTTTTCATTGCCACCTCTCCATCAATTGCGACACTGCGAGGCGGATCGGTAGTAATCTTTACCGATTCAATTGTCCAGGTTTTCATGCCCGCCTTAAACCGTCCGACCGTCAAGATATACATACCAACCGTCAGCAGAAAGC
>JBPEXE010000002.1:0-7868 GCA_052031955.1 Saccharimonadales bacterium (SeqCode) | reverse complement strand
TAGATTCTGTCGAGCAAAATATTCCTGCTGGGCGGCTTGTCGCTGATATAGTTCACGTTGCTGGCGTTCGGCCATATATTGCGGACCTGCCAATCCTAGCTGAATGTCGCGCTTGGTCGCCACATAATACATCCAAAACATAGCCGCGTTGGTTGCTAAGGCCACGGCGGCGGCGCCAAAAATGAATACTGGGTCATTCTGTGCTGTATACACAAAATAATTGTAGGCGGTGTGGACCAAACATGCTCCTATCAATGTCAGGAAAACCATCGGCACACCGGAGTTAGTAACTTTCGATTTTGCCAGCGTATAGCCGACCAGCCCGGTCAATGCGCCATGAAAGAACAAGCCGAGACCCAGTCGCACCGTAGCAACGATGACACCGGCATCACCTGCACCAAATCCATACAGCAAACTCTCAATCGCACCGAATGTCAGACCAACAATCGTGAAGTAGATAATGCCGTCTGTTACTTCATTGAAAAAATTCTTACGCATAATAAACACAGCCAACGGGATGAACTTCACAAACTCCTCAATCGAAGCAAATATCAGCACATCAACGATGAGTGGTAGCTGCGTGTCGCTCTCCGTGCTGCTAATTCGAGCTAAGATGTCTCCCGACACAAGCAGGTTCATCAGGAGGCTGAACAGTAATGCCAGTACAACCGAGATAACGCCAAAACCGATGGCAGCATTGAGGCCGGAGCGTGGCTCTTCAGGGCCCGGGTCGTTCTTTACGAAGAAAGAACCGACCAGATATGCAGGCACGATTGTCATTAAGAAAAGTAAATCCATATCTTCTCTACTCCGATAGCGTATAGCTTTCAATGAGACCTAAAATCGCCTCGCTGTTTGAATCCCAATACGACCGAACAGACAAAAATTCCATGAGGTGGACATAGCCTTCTTCGTCAAACAGCAAACGCGCTTGCCCGCGAACCTCCGTAATGCCGTCCGCTGCCATGCCGCTGATTTCAAAATCGTAGGCAATCGCGAAACCGCTCACCTCAACTTCAGTCGGGTCGCCTATCTCAAATGTAGCATTATCTCCGTTGGCCTCTCGTCGGTAGCGTTCTGCAATCTCATCTGCGTCACTGGCGCTTACTCCACCAGCTTCAATCGATGCTCTCTCCGGCCCGTACACGGCAAATGTTGCCTGTGAAATTTCAATCGACTCTGCATTTGTATAAATAACGTCAGGACCACGTGAGTCCTCATACCAGGCTTCCGGCACATCATAGTCTGCTCGATTGTTTGACTGCTGTATTGTCGATCCAAGGCCAGAGTCGCCCATACTCGTCAGTACGAAAACCAGCGTCACAACCACGGCTGACATAGCTGTCAGCAGAATGATAATTTTAATCACCTTCTTGCGCATAGTGTCCTGAATATCCTGCGCAGTCATAGACTGAGCTCCGATAGTTGCAGGCACACCTGGCGTCATCACCCCTTGTGGCGGCATGGGGGCAGGTGCTGGTGGTTGATGTTGATTCCCGTTATCCATGGATTTTTACTAAGCTAATCTTAGCATAAGCACTACGGATACAACAGGGCTAGACGAGTTTTTTGTAGTCTATAAATTCATCAAAGAATGATTGATATGGACCCAGCTCGTCAAAGTCTTCGTCAACCTGAACTGGCTCAATATCTGGGTTTTTAAAGTCTTCGTCCTTTTGGACAGCGAGCCAATAGGCTTCGCGCAATTCCTCAAAAGTTCCAACGCACTCAAATGGCTTTATGTCACTCAAACCAAACAGCTGTCGATACGTTTCTGTTAGCGCAGGATCTTGTAGTAAATTTTTGCCATCAAAAATGTCGAGAAGTTCCTGCTTTTCAACAAAAGGAGCCATCAACACAAACGTGTTCGCGCACTTTGGGCAGGTACCATCCCAGCTCAACTGTCCATCATCTTCACCCTGCTTATAATTTGCTAAATTGCATGATGAATACGAATGGTGGTACTTTGGCCATGCCTTCGCGGCAAACATGCGCGCCACCTGAAGCTCATTAAATGGGCGCAGAATTGAACCATAATGCATGTCATCGCTGACGTAGCGTCGCAAGTACTCTTCAATTGATTGCTCTACCTCATAGGTTTTGGTGAACTGGTGATTGATTTTGTAGCCGTCAACAGTGATGTTCGCCTGATCTGCCGATGATTCATTCGAAGCGATGACCAAGTTCTTATTGAGCAACACGGCCTGAATGAGCGCAAAGCCTGCAAAGAGTGCTGAGAATGGGATGTGCCCATTCATACCGCCGTCCGCCCAGTCGCGGCGAATCGCCTCCATGTCAAAAATGCGTTTTGTTACAACAACTTCATTGCCCACATCATCCAGCACCGGCGGATATTTGCCGGTGGTGCTCATGTGCCATGAAACAAATTCGTTCTTCACATCCTTCATGAGCTCGGTGGTCAGTAGTGAGTCTTTTCCGCCACTCTGCATCAGCAGAACACCTGCACCGTCATAGTCATACGGATGGTAGTCGCCGTGATCGTCGCCGCTAAACTGCGCGATTTGCTTTGGCGAAAGCTTGTTTTCAAATATATATTGGCTCAAACCACCGCGGTAAATCATATTAAAGAAGTCGGCCTGCCAGTAATCCATTTTGCCTTGCTTCACTATCATCTTCGGTGCCAAAAACGATTTGTAGTATGACGACCCGGCAATGATGAAGGTATAGAAACAGAGTGAATCAATCATATTTTTATTGATGTCGTCGGTTTTTTCTGGCATCTGGAAATTGATGCGTTCCTCATACTTACGCTCACCGTCACACGAGTAGCGCATGGTCAATACACCTGTTTGATAGTCAAACTCAAAAGATTCAAATATAAATGCGTCGTGTTTTTGTGTCATAGATTTTCAACAGCGGCTTTAAACTTATTGCCACGGTCTTTGTAATTAGCGAACATATCAAAACTAGCACAGCCCGGCGAAAGAAGCACGATTGAATTTGATTCTGTGAGCTCTTTAGCGGTCTGGACGATTTCATCCATCTCCATGTCACCCAAATGTTTGACACCGCGCACGCCTGCACGTTGCAGCTCGTCACGGATGCGTTCGCCGGTCGCACCAATAGCCAGCACATGGTTAACCGTTGAGTCTTTGAGTGACTGCGCCAGGTGCGAAAAATCTGCACCGCGGTCAAAACCACCAACTATCAACGTAATTGGCTTGTCAAAAGCATGTATGGCCGCTTCAGTTGCAACTGGCACGACTGAAAAACTGTCATTGTAGAACTCCACGCCATCCTTCTCACCTGCCAACTCAAGCCGGTTTTCAAGACCGCGAAATTCGGCAACCGCTGTCGCGATTGCTTCAACATCCTGTGTGTATTCCCAGGCTGCCGTAATGGCCGCACAAACGTTCTCAAGGTTGTGTTCACCCAAAAGCCCAACCTGGCTGGTATCCAGAATGTATTGGTCATCAATAAAAATCTGGCCGTCTTTAATGTGCGCGCCCTCGTCGCTCATGTATTTCTTCGAGCGACCGTTTGGCGCGCCAACCACATCGGCGGTCATTTCGTTTGTTGGGTGATACACCACAACGTCATCTTGTTTCTGATGGTTGACGATATTACTCTTTGCGCGAATGTATTCCTCAACGCTCGAATGGACATCCTGATGGTCAACATCCATCATCAAAACGACCGCAACATGCGGACTGTATTCGAGGTCCCACAGTTGGAAGCTACTAATTTCAAAAATCACAACCTCGTCGGCGGTGATTGAGTCGAGCTCATGGATGGCCGTATTTCCCATGTTGCCAAGGAGACGGTTCTGAATACCGGCTTGGTCAAGAATCAACGATATCAAAGTTGATGTCGTGCCCTTCCCCTTTGTGCCTGTAATGGCGATGATTGGCGCTGGGCAGTACTTGAAAAATTCATTGGTGTTCGTGGTAGAGGGACTTTTTAGCAGGTCTGGGCGGGTTGTTTGGTGCCGAAATATAAGATCATAGCCGGCCGTTACATCAGGGTCAAAATGGTTGTTTCCATCAACTCGAATCTTTTTGATGTTATTGGGAATTTTGGCAGCATAATCTTCGTTGCCCCAGTAGAGCGTTGAGACGTCAGTCGCACCGTGATAGCCAATGTATTCATAGCCGGCGAGCTCTTCACTGCCATCCGAGACACTAAACGCGGTGAATAGAATCTTTTTGCCTGAGTAGTCGGGGGTGTTTGTCATCGTGACACTATTCTAATGCTTATTGCCAAAGCACGGCAAGACGAGAGTTAAGTTTTTTCGCAAGATCTTCAGAATCAGTACCCATCACAGTCAGGCCCCAGTTTTTGTCGGCAAACAGCGATCGCACAACCGCAATCACATCCCCCTTGGTCACTGCCTTAATGCGCTCAGGGAAACCAAAGTAATCCTCCACGCGCTCATCAAAGAAGTATCCGCCCGAGTAACCAGCAATGATACCACCAACGGTTTGTGCGCTGCGCTGAAACTTTCCAAGACTGTATTGCTTCGCGGCCTGAAGATCTTCGTCATCAAGCGCTCCATCGAGTAAGCGCTGGATTTCATTGACGATTATCTCAAAGACCGGCTCGGCATTTTCCGGAGTGAGCTCGGCGCCAAACCACCAGCCGGTGTTAGCGCGCAGCTTCGAGAAGCTTGATGATATGTGATATGCCAAGCCGCGCTCACGGGCTTCGCCCAAGATGCGTGAGTGCAATGTGGCCGTCAGCATCACGTTTACCAGATTCATTGCATCGTCTTCTCGCTGGTCGAAATCACGCTGAGCAAAACTATTAAAGAAGAAGTAAATGTTCTGCAGATCCGGCTTCTCAATGTAATACACTTCCTCGTAGGCAACCGGCTTCTCGTTTGGCATCTCGATACGCTCGCCTCTCGGCAGCTCAATGCTCCCCAGAATCTCTTCAATTTGATTGCGGCGCTTCAACATGTTGCCGGCGATGATGAAGCGCATGTTTGCACCATGATGAGTCTCACGATAAAACTTACGAATATCCTCAACATCAATATTGTTGAGTTGCTCAATACGCTCTTGATCGGTCAGTGCAACCAGACCAAAGTGCTTGCGCGCTTTGATAATCACCTGCCGAAAATTCTGGTTCAAATCTCCTACCAGTTCTTCACGAACATTACTCCGCTCTGCCTTAAACTCTTCAACGGGCAACAACGGCGACTCAAGACTCAGCTTAGTCAAGTCAAGTACTCGCTGCCATTCAAAATCTGCACTCTCGAGAATGTAGTTGAGGTTATACGGGCTGGTTGATGCGTTCATGTACGCACCATTCTTTTGCAGCTCTGCCTGAAACAGGCGTGCGCGAGGAAACTCCTTATTGGAGCCATATACCATGTGCTCGAGAATGTGCGCAACCTCCCACTTGCCTTCAGGCGACAGAAAATCACCCGCCCGGAAGTTTACTTCCAGGCCCATGACACTGGCGTCAGGTATATCTATCAGAAGCCCTTTGCTACCGTTCTTGAGCTCAAGCTCGAGGACCGTATGTTTCATGTTGCTTTCCTTCTGTGACCCAGGACGCGACTACTTGCGCCCCTTCTTTCGTTTGGCTTTCTTCTTTTTGCTAGCATCGCGCTTCTTGCGCTTCTCAGTCTTCTCGTCAACTTCTTGTACCGCCGCCGGGCGTGCCACGTCGGCTTTATCGCGCTTGCGGGCTGCACCAACTTTTCGAGTTGTGGTTCCGCCACTTTCGGAGGCACCGCTTTCAACTGATTTGGCGGCAGCTTTGGTCAGTTCGGTTTCAATTGGCTCATCAACTTCATCCTTTGGTACCGGACGAGCATGGAACAATGAGCGAATGACCTCACCGCGTAGCTCTGCCTGCATGCTCTCATACATAATCTGGCCTTCACGCCGGTATTCGACCAACGGATCTTTTTGCCCGACCGAACGCCAGTTAATACCCTCTCTGAGATGTGCCATATTCTCGAGGTGTTGCATCCAGAGTTCATCCAGAACCTTAAGGTAGATTTCTTTTTCTACCTTACGCATTATCTCGTCTTCAAATGCTTCCTCTTGGTCCTTGTATTTCTGAGTGACGAGTTTCTTGAGCTTGTCTCCAAATGCAGCAAAATCTTCTTCTTTCGTAAGTTTCTTGAGCTTCGCCTCTTCAATATCGAAAACCGGCTGGATGTCTTTGATAACATCCTCAAACTTTTCGCCCTCTTTTGGTGTGAAGAAATCCACTTCTTGATTGATGAGTTCTTGAATCTTGTCTTTGATATCATCGCCTGCCAAAATTGCCTGTCGGAGCTTGTAGGTCGCCTTACGGTGTCGGTTCATGACATCGTCGTACTGGACAACGTTCTTTCGACTGTCAAAGTGAAATGACTCGACTTTCTTCTGCGCGCCTTCGAGAGCTTTGCTGATTGATTTGTTTTCAATCGGTGTGTCCTCATCAACGCCAAGACGGTTCATGATGGCACCGATGCGGTCGCCACCAAAGATGCGCATCAGGTCGTCTTCAACGGAAACATAGAACTGCGTTACGCCAGGGTCACCTTGTCGCCCTGAACGACCACGCAACTGGTTGTCGATGCGGCGAGACTCGTGACGCTCCGAGCCAATCACGTGCAGCCCGCCCTTTTTCTTCACTTCGGCATCAAGCACGATGTCAGTACCACGACCGGCAATGTTTGTTGCCAATGTTACAGCCCCGACTTTACCTGCCTTGGCGACAATGGCCGCTTCTTCTTCATGGTGTTTCGCGTTCAATACATTATGCTTCACACCAGCTTTAGATAGCATCCGTGATAAAACTTCGTTGTTTTCGATTGATGATGTACCAATCAACACGGCCGCACCATTCTTCTGCAACTCTTTAACTTCGTTAACAATCGCGTTGAACTTGGCTTTGCGCGTCTTGTAGATACGATCCGTTCGGTCATCGCGCTGACTTGGTTTGTTGGTTGGAATCTCAGATACTTCGAGCTTATAAATCTGGAAGAATTCCTCTTCTTCAGTCAGCGCCGTACCGGTCATGCCGGCAAGCTTCTCATACAAACGGAAATAGTTTTGGAAACTGATGGTCGCGAGCGTCATCGACTCCTGCAGAACCTCAACACCCTCTTTGGCTTCAATCGCCTGATGAAGCCCTTCATTGTAGCGTCGACCATGCATCAAACGGCCGGTAAACTCATCGACGATGATAACTTCACCATCGTCACTAACAACGTAATCCTTGTCGCGCTTAAACAATGTCTGGGCGCGCAATGCTTGGTCCATGTGGTAAATCATGCGGACGTTTTCTGGTGCGTACAAGTTATCGACACCAAGCAGATCTTGTACCTTCGCCACACCTTCATCAGTCAATGTGGCTGAACGACGCTTCTCGTCTACCTCGTAATGCTCCTCTTTGAGCTTGCGGGCAACATCGGCAAATGTGCCATAGCTCGAACCACTATTCATCGCAGGAGCCGAGATAATCAGCGGTGTACGGGCTTCATCGATGAGGATGGAGTCTACCTCGTCGACGATAGCGTAATGCAATTCGCGTTGGCGTAACTGCTCGACATCACGAACCATGTTGTCGCGCAGATAATCGAAGCCAAATTCGTTGTTGGTTCCGTAGGTAATGTCGGCATCATAGCCTTCTTTACGGGTACACGGTTTGAGGTGCCTAAACCGTTCGTCTTCATGTTCGTCGTTGGTGTAGTCGGCATCATAAATATATGTTTCGCGGGCAATAATTACGCCTGTACTCATTCCCAAGAAATGGAATAGCTTCCCGTTCCAGCCGGCGTCACGTTGCGCCAGGTAGTCGTTGACGGTGACCAAATGCGCACCCTTGCCTGTCAGTGCGTTCAAATACAGTGGCAAAGTTGACATCAGCGTCTTACCTTCACCGGTCCGTTGCTCTGCCACACC
>JBPEXE010000019.1:0-7082 GCA_052031955.1 Saccharimonadales bacterium (SeqCode) | reverse complement strand
TTGGGATGGTCGTACCGGTGGTGTTGCCGTAACCGATAACCAGGCTGCCCTGCGTATCCTTGGCCAGATTAGAAAATGCGTTCGCAACCGAGTCGTTGTCGTCTTCAGTTGAGTTAACTTCGCCATCGGTCATGAAGACCACGATTTGTCGACGCGTATCGTCAACCTCGCGTTGGCGCTCGAGGTACGAGCGGGCTTCATCGATACCGGCAGTCATACTTGGTGGAACAACAGATTGCGATGCGCTTTTGGTGAACAGCGTTTCTGCAGCAATACGGACATCACGCTCGCTGGTGGTCATTGGCAAGTAGAGAGTTGTTGAGTTATCAATCGCCAGAATAGCCACTCGTGAGCCAACCAGAGTCTGGCTGATGTCCTGGATGTGCTCTTGCACATGGTCAAGCCGTGATAGTTGACGTCCTTCGTAGGTTGCATCACGGGCATTCATGCTATAGGTAAGGTCAACCACAAAGAGCACATCAGTGCTACCGGCAACTTCTTGAGTGCTCAAGACGCCGAAGGGCAACATGCCAAGCAATACGCCAAAGAAAGGAATACTGGCCATGAGTAAGACACGCCGCCAGCTGTAATGGTTAATGCTTTTTCGCCAGATTCCAAAACCAACGACACCGATAAGGACAACACAGATAATCAGCAGGCCAATCATGATTTGCGCCTTTCCTGGACAAACCGTAGCCCACCAAGTGCGAGGGCAGCCAAACTAATAATGACGTAATACGGCATCGGGTTATCAGCAGCCACAAGCTCGACTGTCTCATCGGTATTTAAGATGCTGGCATAGATACGTGAAAGCACGGCCTTAAAATCTTCGCCGTCATCAAGTTCTGTTAAGTTGCCGTTCGCTAAATTAAGCCAGGTTGTATCGATTGGCGTGAAGGTGAATGCATTAGCCGGTACGATTGCTTCGAGCTCAATGCCATACTTGGCGTACAAAGTAGCCGTATCCCGCGGATTTAGCTCACCGTTATGCTCTAGATCGCTAATCATGATGACGTGGCGAGACCGTGGTGTCTCAAGATCAGAGAAGCGCCGCATGCAACCGAGCATACCCGCAGCAATATCCGTACCACCTTGAGCATTCGGCTCATAACCGGCAAAACTCAGGCTAAACCGCTCTTCCTCAAACGCGACGAGCATTTCATCAATAGTATCGTTGATTGCAACCACATCTCGGGTGAGCGGCAGGGCCGGATAGCTGGTGGTCTGGAAGATGACGATTGCATATCGATCGGTCGGGTTGGCGTTAACTATTTCCTTCATAACCTCGAGTGATGGGCCGATATTTTCGCGCATCGAACCGGAGCCATCGAGACACAGCACAATATCGCGTGTTTCTTCCTCGTTTACTTTCTGTACATACGCCAGCGGACGCGCAGCCAAGATGGTGAGGTTGGCTAAAATCAAAATCACGAGTCCTTTTTCAACGTAGGATATAAGTTTATGTCGACGAGCAATCTTCTTATACGAGGGCAAATTAGCAAGCGTGCCCGACTCGGCGATGTGATGCGGCTTGAGCGGTCGAGGCCAATGAAAGTAGCGACGCGCTAAGAAACCAAACAAGAATACGGCCGGTAGGGCAAAAAGAAAGAGCGGGAGGGCTACCTGCATGCTTGCAGCACCTCCGTGGCAACATTAACGACTTCTTGAAAATGGGCCGGTGAAGAAATGCGCGTGGTCTTAAGGTCAAACTCCAGTGGGTAGGCTCGATCTAGAGTGCCTGCTACACCGCTCAGGTTGCGCTGCAGTACTTCAGCCCGGCTCTGATAGGTGGTGCGATGGTTCATCACGCGGTCAAAGGTATCACGCAGAATAAAGCTGGCTACATGGGCACCATGGTCGATAGTAATTTCCGTTTTGTGCACTTGCTCGACAACCACCTGAAGTTGAGCGATTGCGGTATCGATGAGGTTGGCTTGGTCGGGCAAACGTTTTTGTAGGAGAGCGGATTGCTTTCGTAGCGCCAGTTGTTTGAGAAGGTAGCGATACAGGTATACGCTCGCCACTGCAACCACAACAATCGTGATAGCACTCAGCGCTGCTGCGTGGCTCATTGAAACCGGGTCGTAAATGTCAGCGCCGTCTTTGAGCATATTGCCGTGCCTGATTAAAGATATCCTGAACAGCTTCGACGGTGCCGTCCTCATGAACTAAATAGGTAAATGCGGTGCCATATTTGCGACAGAGTTTGCGGAGTTGCTCAAGGTACTGATTGGTGTGAATCGCCCACTCTTTGCGTAGTTGCGGGTGGATGAGCAGAGTCTCGTCGGTGCGGACGTGACTTTCGATATCCAGCGCTTTGTCTGTTTGGCTGGTTTCTTCAACAAACGGCGATGAGGGCGCCAGCTGAATATAAAACAGTTGATGTAGGCGACTTAATTTTCGGAGTGAGTGCTCGAGTCGTGATAAATCCTTGAAACCATCGGCCAAGATGAAAATTGCCGTCCGTTTCTTGGTGGTGGTGACGATTTCGTCCAGTAACGCTTCCATATCTACGGCTTGCGAGTTGGCACTCATGATTGAGGTGTCAATGTTCTGTAATATTGCTTCGATGTGTTGAGTCGAGTTGCTAAACCGAGTCTTCTTGATATGGCCCTCTTCGTTGTAATAATGCAGGGCAATCAGGTCTTGATTCTTTTTTACGAAGGCACCCAGCAGGGCAACGATGCCGTATGTGGCATCACGCTTATTTAGCTTGGTATGGCCATCAACGAGCATTGACCGTGAGGTATCCGGTACAATCAGGATTTGCTGATCGCGCGAGGCGGTATACAGCCGGGTGTGCGGCTTGCCGGTGCGAGCCGTGGCCGACCAGTCAATGTCTTTGATGCTATCACCAACCACGTACTCGCGCAGGGTATCTAACTCTAACCCTTTGCCAGTAAAGAGTGATTCATAGTGCCCGTCTATCAGGGTAAAGACTTTATCGCGACGGAACAGCTTCAATTTCTTGGTGACTGCTTCGGCGATACTCACGGTACAACTACACCTGCTCCAATTCGTTCAATTAGTTGATCGGCTGTGATGTTCTCAGCATCGGCTTCATAGGTGAGGGCAACACGGTGCCGCAGGACGCGCGTTAGATACGGCTTTACATGGTCTGGGGTGACGTAGGTAGTACCTTGCATGAGGGCTGCCGCACGGGCCGCTGCAACAAGTGCCAGCGAGGCACGAGGCGATGCGCCAACTTCGATATATGGTGCAAGATCCGGCATGTTGTAGGCACCCGGGTTGCGAGTAGCGGCCACCACATTGGCAATGTAGGTTAACACCTTATCATCAACAGCGATGAGCTTGGCCAGTCGTTGTAGTTCCATGATTTGTTTGATGTCGGTAACCGGTTTTGGCAAGTCAAATGAGCCAGAGCTGTCATGCACCTTCATGACTTGGATTTCTTGCTCGAGGGTTGGGTAGGTTACGAGGTGTTTAATGAGGAAACGATCGAGCTGGGCTTCTGGTAACAGATATGTACCTTCTTGTTCAATTGGGTTTTGGGTAGCCAGTACGATGAATCCCTCAGGCAGTTTATGGGTTTCGCCACCGATTGAGATTTGGCGTTCTTGCATGGCCTCAAGCAGCGCACTCTGGGTCTTGGCGCCGGTACGGTTAATTTCGTCAACCAGCACAAACTGGCTGTTGATTGGTCCGATTTGGGTTATGAATTCATGTTCTTGGGGGTTGTAGATCTGGTTGCCGAGAATATCTGACGGCAACATGTCAGGCGTACACTGGATGCGCACAAAATCGGCATCGAGCGACGAGGCCACGGCACGTACGGCAGTGGTTTTTGCCAGTCCTGGCACACCCTCAATCAACACATGGCCATTGGAAATCAATGCCACCAAAATACTGTCGAGCATTTCATCCTGGCCAATAATGGTCCTTGAGAAGCCTTCGCGAATCTGCCCAATGACTTTGGTAGCCTCTGTAACAGTATGCTGCAGCTCTGAATCTATCTCCGGCAATGGTTCTGGAGACGGCGACGTTTGTGGTGTGTCGTCGCTCGGCGTTGCGGGCGCCACATCAGGCGCACCCCCAGCATTAGTATTGTCTGGTTCCATGTAGAATAACCCCTCCCAAATTTCTTACGCTTATTGTAGCAGAATTGGCCTCTTGTCACATAACTATTAATAAGATGTAGAAATTCCTGTATAGTGGTGTCATAGATAAGCCAAAGGAGAGAGACTGTATGGCAAGTATTGATGAACAGTTTGTTGAGTTTATCGTCAAATCGCTCGTCGGCAACCCGGATGATGTAGTGATTGACCGAACCATCGACGAAAAGGGCGTCCTACTAGAACTGACCGTAAATCCAGAGGATCTTGGCCGAGTAATCGGCAAGCGTGGCGCAACTGCGCAAAGCATTCGAACGCTTTTGCGTGCACTTGGCACCAAAAATGATGCACGCTACAACCTGAAGATTGTTGATAACGGTGTCGATGCACCGGCACCACGAAGCCGTGACAACGATGATGATGAGGATACCTCGTCAAGCGACGACACGTCATCTGATGACACATCGACCGATGATGATGTTGCTGAAGTAGAAGAATCAGCCGAAGAAGAAGCTTCAGAAGAAGAATCATTGGCAGAAAAAACTCGCAAAGAGTTGTCTGACCTCGACGACCTCGATATTTAGCATGGCGGCTGAACGACAGTCCTTTTACGTTGGTGTCAAAGGGATTATTCACACCGAAGAAGGGGTGTTGATTCTGCGCGATGCTCAGCGTAAGAAGTGGGAGCTGCCCGGTGGTCGTGTGGACCAGGGCCAGTCGATGGAAGAGGCATTTAGCCGTGAGGTAGAGCGGGAAGAAATCCAAGGTTCGATTGTCAACAAGCTTGGGGAGGTTGTGCACGTCGCCATCGGAGACTTTGTCGTAGAGAATGACCACCGGCTAATACTTGTATTCCGTATCGCAGAGGTGACTCTACCGGGCGTCATTGAACTAAGTGAAGAACACGATCAATATGCCCACGTTCAACGCGATACGGTTAGTGATTTCGACCTTTTCACGACCGACCAAGCTGCTCTCGAACGTTTCTTCAGAGATTAAGCGCCCGTTATTGCTATATTAAGGATATGATTGTATAATATACTTCTGTTCTCATACTCTTGAGGGCATCCATTGGGCTTCGGTCCACCCAAGAACAGGGGTTGATTTATGTATTATCTGGATGAACGCATCAAGTCGATGCACATCTACGTCGGGGATGAGAGCTTCGAGGACTTCGTCGCGCGCATGTGCACGGTGCTGGCCTCACAGGAGACCATCACACTGGCGCTGCATGCGGACGCAGATGATGGCAAGACGTACAGCAACGTCGTCTCCGTTCGTGTCAAGGATGCTTCCTGGCGCGGCCGTCGCGATCGCCACTTCCATCTCAGCTTCGAGCTGATGGACGCCGAGGCGGGTAGACCACTTCGGCTGAACTGGCACATGGCGGACCACGTGATTCCGCCGGCCCTCATTGTGGGTTACCTGAGCCACGCCGACATCTGGCGGGCCTTCTTCCACGACATCCACGACATCGGCATCCGCCTCGACCTGCCGGTCGAGGCAACGACGGGCTAGAGCCCCTTGGGCGCACTGCGCGCCCGGGGGCCTCGCCCTCATCATGAATCACCCCAAAATTCATCTGCTCAAAACTGAACGAGCATTGCCATTATTTATTTTAAATTGTATAATATACATCCTGTTCTCATACTCTTGAGGGCACAGGACGGGCCTCCGCGCCCACGAACCTTTAGGGGTGAATCATGACCAAACTGGATAGTCGCATCGTGAAGATGTTCACGCAAGTGGAAGATGCCGACGGGTTCCTGTCACAGATGCTGGATGCAGCTGGGCGGCGCGATGCTGTCGTTCTCGTGCTGAAGGCCGAACTCGACGACGGGAGCACCGTTCAGAACACCATCAACGGCTACGTGCGTGACTTCCGCTGGGAAGACGACCTCATGCGGACCGCTGTCTTCTCAGTGGCGATCAGCGACTCCGCCGAGGACGGCACGCTCACCATCGAGACCAACAAGGTGGGTGACATCCTGCCTCGACTCACGCTGCGGCACGACTTCACGGAAGACGAGTCGGGCTACTGGCGCGTCGAAGTCGGCGACAGCTACTTCCTCGTCATCCGCGTCGGCATTCGGCCGCACCAGTTCAGCTAGGGCACCCCTGGGCGCATCGTGCGCCTAGGGGTTACGCCCCTTCATGCTTCACCCCGAAAACAACCGGTTATTATTGATAAAATCACAAATAATTGTATAATATGTTACGTTGTTGAGGTTTTCTCGGCGACACATTTGGGCCCCTGGCCCACGGACATGAACATGAAGGAAGGTGATGAGCCATGGCTCTCATCCGCATCAACCGACTCGTCCTGGGAACTGTAGAGAACCTGAGGGACGCAATGGAAGCGTTCGGGGTTTCACTCCTGGACAACCGCCCCATCCGGGGTGTCGTGCTGACTGGCTGGGATGGCCAGCTCAACAAGTACGAGGCCGCAGCGCGTGTACACGTACTGTCGTTGCGCAGGGTGCGCGGCATCGGTGAGGCAGAGGCCGTCGAGGTCGATGCACTCATCGTCGAGACCGACTCCGCCGGCACACTGCAGACCAACTGGAGCGCCCGCCACGGCGAACCGCTCCTGCGCTTCCGCATCCTGGATCACCCCGGTGTGCGCGGTGGTCAGTGGGACTACGTCGAGCAGATCGATGGCGCGGAGTTCAACTGCATGCCGCAAGAGGCGAGCACGCACGCTTGATTCCCGGAACGGGGGCCGACGACGTGCCACGCACGCCTGACGCTTCCCGTTCCGGGGTCACCCGGCTATTCATGTTCATGTCCACACAACTCTTTTCAGAGAAGCTGATATACTACGTTCGATTATGAAGATTGCAATTATTACATTATTCCCAGAAATGTTTGAAGGTGTGTTCGCGCATTCGATGTTATTCAAGGCCCAAGATAAGGGCATTGTTGAGATTGAGCTGGTCAACCTGCGTGACTACGGATTAGGCGAGCGCAAAACCGTTGACGACACACCGTATGGTGGGGGTGACGGTA
>JBPEXE010000018.1:0-2593 GCA_052031955.1 Saccharimonadales bacterium (SeqCode) | reverse complement strand
AAAACGGCTGTTTTCTGAGAAACATGATTGGTTTCCACCTCGCACATTTCCTACTTACAAATTTACGCTCCTTGTCATTTTTATGCAAACCATTTTTCTACATGTTGTGGATAAATTATCCTTAGTACGCTACATGTGGTGCTTATGTACGAATTCGCCTACATTCGAGGTTTTCTCTTTTTGGGTACTCAATCCGAGTCTTCGAGCAACACCTCGCTGGTTTATGTCACGTGGTTGTCGGCCATTCGCAGACTCGAGCATGTGTGACCAGGTAGTCACATTGCTCATGTTCAACCGAGTCTTGTTAATCTTTTGATCAACGTGAATTGCAAAGGCCTGTATTGCCTCTGCTCGCAAGCTGGTGAACTCAAGCGACTTTGACATGCAGTGAATACGGAGCTTGGCCGCAAACGGTCCAATGTAGTGCTCGACTTCAACGACCATCTCATAATGGATATCTTCTGCACGGAATGACATTGGCTTTTTATCAAGGATAATCATTCGCTTATTTGTTGCCACAATCACCGCGTGGCCATCGCTATACATACCAGTTGCAATTCGCTCAACGTTTTCATCGTTGCCAAGTATCATCGGAAGCTGCCGAATGGCGGACCAACCCCAATAATTGTTCTTGAATCCCGCCTGGTGAATTTGCTTTTTTACTTCTAACGCATTCGCCATTTTGCTACACCTCCTTAGCATGACTCTAGTATGACTGACTCTAATTTTTCGCGCAGTTATTTCTATCACACGAGCTCGGTGATTTACATCACAGAATGAGGTAAATGCATCAAATTTGATATAATAGTGTCCATGGAGCATATGAACCACGACGGCTCAGAACTGCAAGCGCTCTTCAAAGCAGGAGCACGGGTTACATATGCAAAAGGTGAAACTATTATTCGCCCAGAGGACAGACCTCAGGGCGTTTTTCTAATCGAGAGTGGCTTCGTTAAATCGTACGACATTACCAAGTACGGCGAAGAGAATATTCTTGTCATACGCGAAGGCGGGCAAATCTTCCCCGTTTTGTGGACAATGACCGATGAGCGGACCGCCGTGTACTACACCGCGATGACAGATGTCGTGATGTATCGCATCGACCGTGAAACTTATCTCGATAAAGTAGAAAATGATCCGAAGTTTACAAAGGATGTACTCTATCAGGTGCTGACAATGTACCAGATTCACTCTCAGCGCGTTCTTAACCTGGAGTACCGCACGGCACCGGAGCGCATCGCATATTGCCTCATTAATTTGGCTGACAGGTTTGGTGTTCAGGCCGAGCTGAACAAACAAAAGTGTATTTGTATTGAAGCTCCTATCCGCCACCAAGATGTTGCTGAATCAGTTAACTGTTCTCGAGAAACAGCCAGCCGTGAACTGGCAAAATTCCAAAAGCGTGGTTTTATCGGCTCAAAAAATGGCAAAATCCATATTTACGATCCGGATGGTCTACTTGATTTAGTCGGTGCGCAAGAAAATATGCGCAACCGGTTCAACCGATTTTCAGTCTAGTTAACCGTAAATGTCTCGAGAGCGTAATCAAATGCGGTTGTGAAATCTTCATCGCCAGGATTAAGAGTCATCTTAGCCTGGTAATAAAACTTACCATTCTGGTCCCACACAATAAAGTCGCGCCAGAGAGCACCTTCATCATGAGGTGGTCGGGGAGCTGCATCTTCGGCTGATAGAATCGTGCTTGCCCAGAGGCTGCTAAATTCTGATTCAGCACCATTTTCACATGTGTCGTAGTAAATAACTGGTGTATTGAGATAATATTCACAATATGTATACGACAGGCCCTCGGTTGCATCGAAGTCTAACACGACCATGACTCTCTCGCTGCTTGGCGCATTCAATATGAGCCAATTTCCATCATTGTAACTGGAGGCTTCTTCGGTTGCCTCCCAATCACTTGGAACCTGGAAGCTTGCCCCGGAGAAATTCACCGTTTTAAGTTCGGTTGTGGCTACATACTCGCTAAAATCGGTAACCCGATTGACCGGAAAGGCTGCGTCGTCAGATTCGCCATCATTGAAGTACTCTTCTTCCTCAGCAGGCTCAGCTTCTACTTCTTCCTCTGGTGTATCGATGGCATCGCCGAGATCACGTTCAATGACTTCATCGATTTCAGACACTGTTTCTTCAACAACTTGATTGGCAACATTTGACTCACCCTCAGTTCCGGTTGAGATGCGCCAGAGCAAAAGTCCACCTGCAACGACAATCACAGCGAGTGCGACAACAAGATGGGCGTCTACTACTCCTTTTTGGTTATACTTTCCCATTACTATTCCTTTTTACTTATGCTTATTTTAACAAATTATGGCTGCAATGTACCCGCATATACTTGCCATAGCAGTGCGCTCTTGGCAAAGAGGCTGAGCCAGATGTATACACGTTCACCATACAGGTAGTCTGCCCACTTTCCCCACTTCTTATATTGCAAAACCATATTTATCGCAAAGCTATTGAAGAATAGGAAAATCGATCCCCATATAAAGTAGACAAAGGTCGGTGGACCCTGAGATACATCTGGGGCGGTGGCACTGGCCCAGAAGTACAGAACGATCACTGCCCACGGCAAAAT
>JBPEXE010000017.1:0-21211 GCA_052031955.1 Saccharimonadales bacterium (SeqCode) | reverse complement strand
GCCGGCTTGAAGCGAGCATAGGCCGCAACCGTACCCTCGGGGGCAAAGTACGAGAAGAAGTTTACCGGCTGATACATCTGCCAGGTTTCAAAGTCCATGACGAATAGGGGCACCGGGTCGTGCACTCCATGGTCATCCAAATGTAAAACTGCGTGGCGCTGCTGATAACTCAGCTGCATCCGCGCGTGCATCTCGTCCATGACTACTCTCTTTATTGAGCATACAGTACCATTTTATATAGAAATGGTCAATAGTTAAGAACAGAGAAAGCTGTCCGACACATCTATGCAAATTATTGTATAGATATGTCGGACGACAAGCAGATGCCTCTGCGAATCGTCCGGGGCCGAAGCCCTCAGTAGTAGGGGTCGTGCTTGCCCATCATCATGACTCCGATGAGCAGTGCGATGGCGAGAACACCGAGAGAAGCGAGGCTACACGCCACGCCAACTCGAGCCAGCCTCAACATACTACGTACCTCCTTCTTTCGGTGAACGGGAGCTGTCAGCCTCGGCCGATGAAGGCGTCGAAGCCAGGATGGTGTCCGGCGCGAACGCGGCGCTGATGGCGACGTTGTTGATCGGTCCACTGCCAGATGACTGCGAAGCCGATGACCCCCACCGCGATGGGTACGAGCCATTCCATTGTTTTCTTCATGTTCCCCTCCGGGGTAGGTTATTCCACTCGAGAATGTATGGACGATACGCTATAGGCGCCATATGCACTCAGCCAAAACAGCCATCCGCCCCAGTTAGTGGTGCGGGCAACGGTGAGGCCGAGCACGATAGCAATAGCGATGAAACACGCAAGTATCTGCAGGCGGAACGTGTCCGCGTACAGACGTTTGCGCAACGATGTTTCGGGGGTATCGAAACAGGACACAATGAACCATGATCCGACCAGCCACAGAGTGAGCGCCGCAATGGCGCCGACCAGGCTCGTCGCAATCTTGGCCACCATGGCAATTACAAGTAGCAAGAGCGTGAAAACTCCCAGCCAGACTCGTTCCCCACGGGTGACCGTATTCAGTGTCTGTTCCTTTCTAGTTGCTTAACCCAGCGACACACTCAGGGTGCAAGAGCGCATGGCTGGGCCAAGCAAAATAGGCATCTGCTTGTCAAAATACAGAGGTAGACGCAATATCTTGAGTCATCCTCAGCTCAATAAACGTATCCAAATGGGAGACATTTATCAAGCTGAGGCGACAAGTGGACGGGGACTTGCACGCCTCGGGCTGGATCAGCCTTGTGCCGTCGGGTGACGACGGCGTGAGTCTGCGAGTGCCAGTTGACGGCGGTCACGAACCCCCTGGAGGAGGTAGCCACCACCACCGCAGAGCACGGTCAGGATCAGCGCGAATCGCATCTGTACACCTCCTTTCCTTGGGTTGCGTGTGACAGATGAATATCAGCTGAAGTGTCGGCGAAACCAAACACGAAACCGGAGCATACGAAGTGCTCGACGTCGACGCATGTGCGAGGACAGCGAGCCGGGATCCTCGGGAGAGCCCCAGAAGTGATGTCGCTTCATTGCAACGACATTGCTTCTACTCCGACCAGCCCAGGCGGGTGATCATCCTGTCCTCGAACAGGTAGGTGCCGGCCTCGGGGTTGAGCGGCATCAGGAATGCCAGCCGACCCACCAGGGCCTGCTTGATGGCCTCGAGAGTGTTCAGGGGGTGTTCGCCCCTGGGCACCACGATGCCGAAGGTGTCGGTCCTGAGGCCGTGAGCGAACTCGTCGAAGCGCTTGAAGCGCAGGAAGACGGTCGGACCCTCGATGCGCTCGACGACCCAGTACGCCGATGGATCGAGGTCGAGTCGCTGTGACAGCTCATCGATTGACACTTCGGTGAATTGGTCGTTGGGTGAAACGGTGTGGTTCATCAGTCCTCCTTGGAGCCGATGTTCATGGTCTCAGAGGACCGGGGATGTGTTGCTCGGTGCTTTGAGCTCCCTACGCTCCATATGAAGCGCACAGAGCCCAAAACAGACTGCGGGAATAGTTGTGTCCACTTGTCAAAATACAAGGCGCTGAAGTCAGGCCTCGGCACAATCCACGGATAAACATGAATTCTGCTGAGGTGACAAGTGATTCACTTGTCACCCAGCCGGCCGGTCTCTGTCGAGATCAGTAGCCGAGTTGGGTGAGGCGGTTGTCCGCCCAGGGCGTCTTGACGACGATCCGGTAGAACGGTCGTTCGGTGTCACCGTCAGAGGTGAGCGAGATGATGCCGTAGCCCTGCATGACGAGCCACTGGCAGATGGCCAGCCCACGGTCGACAGTGTCGATGTGAGCCGAGGTGACGCCGACCTTGGCGTAGGCCCGTGGTTCGTTGCGTCGCTCGCGCAGTTCGTTCTCGACGAAGGGCACGAGCGCAGCTGCGCTGTACAGGCTGTAGTCGTACTCGGGGTCGACACCGGACGGTATCGCCACGAGATCGAGCACCAGCTTGCTGCGCAGGCTGTCCTGCATGGTCATCTCCTTGCGCACTGTGATGGCATGGCGCAGGCTCGCAGTCATTTTCGTTTCGTTGATGGTCATCGAGCCGAACTCGACGAGGAAGTGCTGCCGCAGGAAGGCCTCGAAGCCGGCCACGCACGGATCGATGATCCAAGCGCCGTCGTCTTGGATTGACAACGGATTCCGAATCAATGTCTTCAGCGGCTCACCGGGGCTGACCGCCCGCATCTGCCAGCGTGCCTCGGGGTCCGAGATGTAGCCGCAGCGCGTGAACTCGAGGGCCAGCACGCCATCGGGCAGCATGGTTGGGTTGCTCGTGAACATGGTGACCTCCTGGTCGGGTAGTGGGTGTCTTGAGCTGCAAACGCATCAAGGGGTTGGTGCGCTCAAAGCCCAAGACAAATGTGAATCACTTGTCAAAAAACTCTCACACAAATTGGTGTGTAGCTAGCAAACATTAACATAAATACATAGTAATGTCAATCTAAATAACAGAGGTAGCTAGGCGTATGATTGCGTCAGTTGTTTGATTTGTTCCGAGAGGCGCTTCTTCTGCGCTTCTGCTTCTTTGAGTTGTTCTCGCGTTTCGTGAACCAACTCTTTAGGTGCATTAGAAACATAACTCTTGTTTTTGAGGCGCCCTTCAAGTGATGAGATGGTTTTATCGAGCTCACCCACGCGCTTTTCGAGCGTCTGGATAAAGACCTTGATTTTAGCCATTTCTACATCGAGCCAACAGTCTTCGCTTGTTTGCGTGAGATGCAGGCCATGACCACTCTCAACCTGTTTTACATCAAGCAGATTTGCAAGTTTGGTGATGAGGTCAGAGTTCTCAGCCAGGAATTTGCTCTCACTGTAATACAGCGTCATCTCACGTTGATTGAGCTCGCTCGAGATGTTCCTCGCTTCGCGCACAATGGCTCGGATTTCTTCGAATATCTTGGTTGAGTTGGTGTCACCTGCTGATGCTTTCGGCCATTCAGATGCAATCAGGAGACTCTTCTCCCACTTCAGCGTGTCCCAGATAGTCTCGGTCACGAATGGCGCGAATGGATGCGCTGCCTTGAGTGTGGCTTCAAGGATATGAACCAGCATGTTGTTATTGGTCTCTACTTTGGAGGCTTCGATGTACCAGTCGGCAAAGTCATCCCAGATAAAGTGATAGATAACTTCATAGGCCTTGCCAATTTCGTACGAATCCATCAGCTTCTCTGATTCGGCTAGTGCAGTCGAGAGTTGAGATAGAATCCAGTGATCGGCAGGGCTCTTGGGCTTGGCGCTTCTCAGCTGGAAGTCATCACCTACCACACCTTCGATATAGCGGGCAATATTCCAGAGCTTGTTACAGAAGTTCCGATAAGAAGCGATTTTCTCCTCGTACATGCGCATGTCGTTGCCGGGCGCTTGGCCAACCAATAGAGACAGGCGAACCGCATCAGTGCCATATTTGGGAATCACCTCGAGCGGATCAATGATTGTTTCTGGCTTTGATTTGCTCATCTTTGAGCCGTCTTTCGTACGAACGAGACCATGTAAATACACGGTCTTGAATGGAATCTCACCGGTAACGTAGGTGGTCATCAAAATCATACGTGCCACCCAGAAGAAGATGATGTCATAGCCCGTTTCCATTAGGGTAGTAGGGTGATATTTCTTGTAGTCGGGGGAGTGTGCCAGCATAGCTTCGAGATCATTCGTCTCGTCGAGAGCCACCTCTGGTGGAATCATGGTTGACCATGTCCAAAAGGCTGAGCTAAACCAAGTGTCTAGCGTATCCGGGTCCTGGTGCCACTCGCCATCATCGGGAGCGGTGTAGCCAACATGAACATCATGACCACCCTCTTCTTTTTGCTTGTACCATGCCGGAATACGGTGTCCCCACCAAATTTGTCGCGAAACACACCAGTCTCGCAGGTTATCTACCCATGAGAAGTAAATTTTCTCGAAGCGTTTTGGCAGAATCTCGATATCGCCCTCTCGCACCACCAGCTGCATGACTTCTTTGAGTGAACGGTTCTTACCCTTCCACTTCACGGCCGGCTTGTTTACGTCAATAAACCACTGTTCCATGATCTGTGGCTCAATCACCGCCTTGCCCCTGTCGGAAACAGCGACATTGTGTACATAATCGGTGTTCTCACTGATGAGCAGACCCTTCTCGCGCATCTTCTCAACAATCTTTGGTCGTGCTTCATCAATGTGCATTCCAGCAAATTCGTCGGCAATCTTCAAGAGTTTACCGTCGAGGTCAATAATCTGTTGCTTCTCGAGTCCGTGACGCTCGGCAATCTCGAAGTCGACAACTGAGTGCCATGGGGTAATCGTCATGACACCAGTGCCGAACTCTGGATCGACTTCCTCATCTTTAATAATCGTTGCGGTAATCTTACCGTTAATCCACTCGACCTCTATTTCATCACCGTGCTTGTACTTCTGATAACGCTCGTCATCGGGGTGCATGACCACGTATTTATCACCAAACTTTGTCTCGGGACGTGCAGTGCCGATTTCAAACGGACCGTACTTGAAGGTATAGAAAGAGGTAGTTTCTTCTTTGTACTCTATTTCATCATCAGAAACGGTAGTCTGAAGTACGCCATCCCAGTTCACAATGCGGTGCCCACGGTACATCAAATCATCTGAGGCCATCTTGATAAATACCTCTGAGACGATGCGGTTCATAGCCGGTTCCATGGTGTAGCGCTCACGCGTCCAATCCAAGCTCGCACCCATCGCCTTCACCTGGGTGCGGATATTATCCTGCGAGTTTTCGACAAAGTCGGCCAGACGATCGAGAAAAACTTCTCGCCCTACCTCATGCTTATTAGTACCTTCATCTGCCAGCTGCTTCTCCATGATGGCGTTGGTCGCGATTGCAGCGTGATCTGTTCCGGGAACCCACAGCACGTCTTTCCCACGCATCCGCTCGTAGCGCACAATGGTGTCTTCAATTGCCAGCATGGCTGAGTGACCAATGTGTAGTTTGCCGGTTGCATTAGGGGGCGGCAGGACAATCGAAAAAGGGTCACCCTTGCCAGATGGCTGGAATGCGCCCGAGTTCTCCCACAGTTCATAAATGTCAGCCTCGTACTCCGAAGCGTCATACGTTTTCGGTAAGTTCATGGTCTCTCCACTGTAATGCCCTTAGTCTACAGTAGTAATTCTTGAATTTAAAGAGGCAAGCAGGGGTTTTTACATCTTGAGGTTGGGCGCTATGCCTGCCTCATGCGGATTGACCGGACTACCCTTTTGGGCTTGGTAATAACCGAGCGTGGCAATCATGGCTGCATTGTCGGTACAGAGATTCATTGGTGCGTAGGTGATTTCGAGCGGAATAGCCGCTTGAAGCTGATTGCGAAGCTCAGAGTTGGCGGCCACACCCCCAGCAATAACAACAGAGGCGGGATGAAACTCTTCGTAGGCCATCAGCACTTTCTCCACCAGTGTTTCAACGGCGACGCGGTTAAAACTGGCCGCGAAGTCATTCACCTGTGACTCACTGAGAAGCCCTGAGAGCTCAAACGATGGAAAATCGTGTGGTTTCCCAACCTCGGCCTGAACTTTTCTTAGAACGGCTGTCTTGAGCCCAGAGAAGCTAAAATCATAGGAGTTCTGCACTTGGGTCGATTCTTTATCGCCCTCATGCGAGTCGAACCACTTCATCGGCAACGAAATATCGCGCTTGGGCATGCGTGCTTTTGGAAAATCATAGGCCATGGGGTTGCCCTTTTGCGCGGCCTTTTCGATTGATGGCCCGCCCGGATACTCCAGTCCGAGCACCTTGGCCACTTTGTCGTAGGCCTCGCCCACGGCGTCATCCTGAGTTTGACCAAGCAATGCGTACTCCAGATGGTCGTTAAACAGTGCAATCTGTGAGTGTCCACCACTCACAATTAGCGCCAGCATTGGGAACTGGGGCTGGGGCTGCATTAAAAAGTTCGCGTAAATATGCCCGGTCACATGATTGACTGGATAGAGGGGCTTACCTTTAGTAAGGGCAAGCGTGCGCGCCGCTAGTGTGCCGATAAGTAACGAGCCGCTTAATCCGGGCCCATAGGTAACGGCAATAGCGTCGATATCATCCCAAGTTAAATCGCCCTGCTCCAGACACTCTTCGATTACAGGTGTGATTGCCTCGATATGAGAGCGGGCTGCGATCTCCGGCACCACTCCACCATATTGTTTGTGGATGTCGATTTGCGTGGCCACGACATTAGAAATCAAAGTCTTGCCGTTTTCCACTACGGCAGCGGCTGTCTCGTCGCAACTCGTCTCAATTCCAAGAATTTTCATCTGTTGGAGTATACATCTTTCCTTCGACAGTGACCACTCCCCTTGGGAATGATAACTGTTGAAGTGACAAGTAGCTTTGGGCGCTGTGCCCGGCCCCCTCTCGGAGGCCGGGACTGGCGCTACAGGTTGAGCTCGAGGCGCAGGAAGCGCCCGAACTCCTGGTCGACACCGTCGTTCTCGAGGATCTCGTCGACCCGTCGGCGGAAGTTGTCGTCGGTCAGGTCGAGGTTGCCGATGATGTTGATGATCTCGTCCCAGATGGCGACGTGGTCATCGATCTCGACGTCGGCGCAGGCAGCGATGGCTCGCAGCGCGATCTCGACCCCGCGCTCCTCCGGCGTGAAGCCGAGTGCCTGGCAGGCGATGATGTCGAGGCCCGCCTCCATGGCGAAGCGCGCCAACGACATCGAGTCGATTCCCAGGAAGTTCATGTAGAGGCTGGTGACCTCCCCGAACGTGGCCGCGCTGAGGCCCACCGACTGATCGGCAAACCAGTTGCCGAACTGCGGGAAGTTGTTCACCAGTGCCTCGATCATCTCGTGATGGAGGGTGGCCTCCGCCTCGATGATGACCATGTGGGGGGTGAGGGTGTTCGTGTTCATGGTTGTTGTGCTCCCTTCGTGAGCGGTGTGGTTGGAATCCGGATTCCTTCCAGGAGCACAGCATTGTGTTCCCTTCCAGATACCAACCCGCCCCGCCTCGGGGTGAGAAAATACCTGGAAGAGAAAACCAAAACTACTTGTCAAAGTACACGCTAATTATACCACAAACTGTGTAAAAAAGCAATATGTTGTATATCTGTTCTTCAACTAGGAACGCAATGAATTGTGTTGCTAGTTGAAGTGACAAGTAGAACATTGTTGAGCCCGCAGCGGGCCCCGGTCTCCGACGGGCGGAGGGAAACCGGGGCCCTGCTGGGCGACGCGTCGGATGATCCGACCGTCGACTGCCATCACTCGCCTGCAGGCGGCCCCTGCGGTGGTAGGGCGGCCCGGGCCTTCTCTCGGGTGCGGACTCCGAGAGTGAGTGTGGCAGAGGTCTGCTCAGTCGCGGCGGTAGCCCTCGTCGAGTTCGCTCTCGTCGAGCATCCGGCCGGGGCCGGCGCCGACCAGCTGGCCGACCTCGATGTCGAGGCTCTCGCGGGCGATGTCGATGAGGTTGCCGGTGCGGTGCGGGTCACGGAGGAGCTCGCGGATGCGGGCGCCGTGGCCGTGGCCGTCGGTCGCGAACGACAGGTCGTCGAAGAAGTCCCACAGCTCGCGGGCCACGTCGTCCGACACGTCGGGCGGTGCCGTGAGGCAGAACTCCAGGAACGCGTAGTTGACGTCGGACTCGCCGTAGCCGAGCTGCTCGAAGATGAGCTTCATGGTGCGCTCGAGGACGGTCTGGTCCTCGTCGTAGACGGGGTTGCCCTCGAGGTGCACGATCAGCAACGACAGGACGTCGAAGTGACCGGTCACGGTGATGACGCTCTCTGCGCGGTTGTAGACCGCGAAGCCGAGCGACTCGACGAACACGTCGAGGTGCGGGAAGGCGTTCTGCTCGATGAGCTGCACCAGCACGGGGCCGGTGAACTCGTTGTGCAGATCGAAGTACAGCGTCAACGCCGCACCCCTCGCCTGGACCTGTGCCTCGTCGTGGATCGTGGGGATGGTCATGGTGTTGTCCCTTCTGGACTGTCGTTGGCTCGCGGTGAGCCTGTCGGGTTATACCCTGATCGAAAGAAGTTTCTACCAGGAAGCCCGGTGTCCAGCATCTCCCTTCCAGGCCTCAAGGCATAAGAATTCATGCGCTGAGCCCTGAAAAAGAAAGAGACAACCGATGTTCTACTTGTCAAAGTGCCAGAGCATAGTACCACGAGAAGGTTGCTTAATCAAGAAAACATTGTAAAGCAGGCTTATTGTTGGCTATTGTGAATAGATTTGCTGGTGTATCATGGGCGTATGAAAAGTGTGAAGAGGCTTCTGAAAAAGATTATTCCGCGTGGTTTGCTCAAGAGTATTTTGCCGCTCTTCCATACCTCGCAATCGGTGTTCTATAACATTCTGTTTTGGTTCCCGGCCCGCAAGATGCAGGTTATTGGGGTAACCGGTACAAATGGTAAGACCACAACGGTTAGCTACATCGCTTCAATTCTCGAGGCCAGTGGTGCGAAGGTGGGCGTTGCGACGACCAGCTACTCGCAAATTGGCGACAAGCGATACCACAATAAGGAAAACCGTACCGTATCCGATCCGCTCAAAGTCTTTTGGTTGTTGCGTCGTATGCGTTGGGCGCGCGTTGACTGGGTTGTTTTGGAAGTTACTTCGCATTCTTTGGATCAAAACCGTTTATGGGGCGTGCCCTTCCGCTGTGCCGTCATGACGAATTTGACCCAGGACCACCTCGATTATCACAAGACGATGGACAACTATGCCTCGGCCAAGGCCAAATTGTTTGAAGGGCCCGATGTCGAGTTCGCCGTATTGAATGCCGATGATGAATGGTTCGATTTTTATAACGAAATCCCGAACAAGCATAAGATGAGTTACGGCACCGACAAATCGGCCGACTCCTACATTCGTGACGCCAAGCTTACGCCGAAGGGTTCAAGCTTTACAGTGACGCTCGATCACACCGTTAATCTGAAGTTTTCGACGAGCCTGGTTGGTAAGTTCAACGTCTATAATGCCACGGCGGCAATCACTGCTTGTTACATGCTCTACATCGATAAATCAGCCATTGTCAAAGGCATCAACAACATGACCACCGTGCCCGGGCGCATGGAAGTTATCAATCTCAATGCCCCCTACAACCTGATTATCGACTTTGCTCACACACCGGATGGTTTGGAAAAGGTGCTTGAGTCGCTCAGCAACATGACCAAAGAGCGCCTCATTCTCGTCTTCGGTGGTACCGGAAATCGTGACAAGGAACGATCTATCATGGGTGAGATTGCTGCCAAATATGCCGACCGTATTATCCTGACTGATGATGAGCCGTATGAAAAAGACCCTGCCAAGCTCCGCAAAGATGTCATGAAGGGTATCGAGAAAGGCAATGGTGCCGGCAAAACTACTGAAGTGGCGGGCCGTAAAAACGGCATCAAGAAGGCGCTCGACATTGCCAAGAAAGACGACACTGTCGTGCTGACAGGTATGGGCGACTATGACTTTATGAAAGTTGGTGACGAGTATCTGCCATGGAACGACAAGAAAGCGACCCTTGAGCTCCTTGCCGAAAAAGGTATTGAAGTAGCTGATTCTACTGACGAAGAGTAATAACAATTAATTGAAGTGATAACTGCACATTAAAAGTGCGGGTGGGCAGCGGCTGTATGTCATCCGTCGACGATGTCGACCAATGTCCCCGAGGGGGAAGTACAACCGCTACCGCTTTCGAACCGACACAATGTCAGAGAAGCTCTCCGAGCCGAGGAGAAGTGCGGGCTTGGACCGCTTGCAAGTCGAGCTTGCCTTCCCCACGCGACGCGGATGCGTCTGCTCTCGGAGCTCAGTTGGCGTAGCCGCCGAAGCGCCGCTGGCTGCCGTCGAGTCCGCGATGGACCTTGGCTGCCGGCTGCCTGCCGTCACGATGCTCGTTCGAGGTGTCGATGGTCCCGCCGGCGGCGAGCGTCTCGAGCCTCGAGAGGAACAGCGTGCGCAGTTCCTCGGCCTCGGACTCACGCATGAGCCCGTTGTTGGTCACGTAGAGCGTGATGCGCCTGTTGGACACGCGCACTTCGTGGATGGCAGAAATCGCAGACGCGGCCACGCGGGCCCTGTCGGCGACGGCGCTCTTGGTTCCTTCGTAGCGGATGGCCGCCACGGGGACGGGTCCATGGAACGAGCTGAGGTGGATGCTTCCGCGTCCACGGTGCTCGGTGCTCCAGAACTGGTCGTCCACGAAGAACCTTGCCTTGAGCTTTCTTGGCATGTCGTTGTGCCTCTCTGTAGTAGTCGGATACGACCACCGAATAGTAGCATATTTACCCCTTGATGTAAATATGAATACATTGTATAATAGTTCTCGATAAGCAACGGAGACGAATCCTGAGCGTGAGTGAAGATAGCCACGAACAGCTGCGACCACCAATATCACCAGTCGAAGGACTGGTGAATTATTTGGATGGGCAAATGCGCAACGCAACAAACTTTCACGACATTCACAACGCAGACCAAAACGGCGATGAGCAGCCGCAAATCGATATGCTCATCGATGATTATGAGGGCTTCGAAGAAGATGAAGACGACATCGTTATAGACACGTCGGAGAGTCTTCAATATATCGACTTCGGGACGAGCAACCCGTACATTACGATGCCGCATGAGAGAATCATGCTGCGTGAGCCTGACACAGTCCAACAAAGCCAGTACGGATTTACTCGAGTTGAATCTTCGGCCAACGGCTCAAGCCCCTTCGCAGGCGCCACCTTTCATATCGTTCGTCCAATTCTCTTCGAGGAGCACCCAAGAGTTGACGACAGCCGGGTGGCAGCCGACGACGATGATCAGTTTGGAGAAGTTGTCGATATCGATGATGATCCAACACCGATGCAGATTACTGCTATTCGACCACGTCGATTTGTAATTTATATAGAGGGCCGTGCAGACATGTGTTTCATTGCACACCCGAATGAATCCGGCGATACCTTTGTGCTCGAGCCGTTTGATATTTCTCTTATCGATAAGTCAGCTGAGGAAAACATTGCCGATGCCTTCGATGTGCTTCTGGAATCGATTGCAGCAGACGCGGAATACGACGATGCGGTTGAAGCCGCACTTGAAGTTGCTGGACAAAAAGAACCTGCCAAGACTAGCGAAAACAGCATTGAACTTGAGCTATTAAGCATGCAGTTGCTACGACATCTGAGTAGAAAAACAGCCCCGCATCCATTCCGCGCCTCCGATAATTAGCACTCTCTTGCTCATGCAAGAAAATACTAATCTTTGACACGCCCAACCACCCCCAACTGTACATCTTGCGCCTCTGCCTCGCTCCCCGATGCAACCGCATCGCCTCTCTCGCCATGGGGGCAACCTGCACAGCTGAGAATGACTCGGCGAACCAAAATTAGCACTCTCTTGCATAGACTGCTAAAAGTCTGTAAAATACAACTTGCATAAGTAATCAGGAGGTGCAGACGTGTCAAAACTTACCCCTTTGGGCCACCGTGTTGTGGCCAAACAAGTTGAAAAAACGAGCAAGACCAAGAGTGGATTCTATTTGCCAGAGGATGCTAAAGAGGCACCCGAAATGGCTGAGGTACTTGCCGTAGGTCCAAATGTTAAAGACGTAAAAGTTGGCGACATGATTATCTACAAGACGTATGGCACGCCAATCAAAGTCGATGGGGAAGAACTACTGGTTCTGACAACCGATTCAGAAGATCTAGAAAAAGAAGGCGAAGTACTCGCCGTAGTCAGCGAATAGAGGAGGAGATTAAATGGCGAAACAAGTATTTTATGATGACGATGCACGCAAGCGTGTACTCACCGGGGCGGAGAAGCTCTACAACGCAGTTAAAGTAACGATGGGTCCCAAGGGGCGCAACGTCGTTATCAGCAAGAGCTATGGCGGGCCAACCGTGACACATGACGGTGTGACCGTGGCCAAGGGTGTTGAACTACCCGAAACTGAAGAAACCATGGGTGAAAGTGTTGGTGCCGAGCTTATCAAACAGGCCGCCAACAAGATGAACGATGTGGCCGGCGATGGTACAACCACAGTCACCGTTTTGACCTATCACATCCTGAACGAAGCCAACAAGCTGATTGCTGCCGGCCATAACCCAATGGAGCTGCGACGTGGCATTGAAGAGGGCGGTGAAAAAGTTCTCGTTGAGCTAGCTAAAATTGCCGAAGATATTGGCGACGACAAAGACCGGATTGCCGAAGTAGCCACCATTTCTGCCGGTGATGCGGCTATTGGTAAATTGATTGCCGATGTGATGGACAGGGTTGATAAAGACGGTGTTGTGACGGTTGAAGAAGGCCAAGGTACTGAGATGGAAAGTGAAGTTGTCGAAGGCTTTACTATCGATCGTGGCTACATTAGCCCATACATGGTGACTGACACCGCTCGCATGGAAGCTGTTTACGATAAGCCAATCATTCTCGTGACCGATAAGAAGATTGCCTCTGTGCAGGAGCTCCTGCCAGTACTTGAGAAGGCTGCACAGGCCGGTAAGAAAGATATGGTGATTATTGCCGAAGATGTTGAGGGTGAAGCGCTTGGAACACTTGTGCTTAACCGACTCAAGGGCGTGTTTAACACCGTTGCTATCAAGGCGCCTGGCTTTGGTGACCGTAAAAAGGAAACCCTGCAGGACATCGCAATTCTGACCGGTGCAACATTTGTATCAGAGGAAACCGGTGGCACATTTGAAGATGTCGATTTGGCAGACCTCGGTACTGCTCGACGCATTATCGTTGGTAAGGATGAGACTACTATCATCGAGGGTGCCGGTTCGCCAACCGAGATTAAGGCGCGTATTTCGCAAATCGGCTCACAAGCCGATGCTGCTTCAAGCGAGTACGACAAAGAAAACCTCGAGAAACGACGCGCTGCGCTCAACGGCAAGGTTGCTGTCATCAAAGTTGGTGGCAAAACCGAGACCGAGATTGAAGAGAAGAAGTTCCGCGTTGATGATGCGGTAAATGCAGTAAAAGCTGCTCTGGACGAAGGTATTGTGCCGGGCGGTGGTGTAACTCCGGTTAACCTCAGCGCGCACCTCTCAACTGATGGCAATGATTCAACCGCCGCAGGTGTGCAACTGCTCAAGAATGCTCTGGTGCAACCATTCCGTCAGCTCATGCACAACGCAGGGCTCAACCCTGATGAGCTCTTGCCTCAGGTCATGAATGGTAAGGATGGCTTTGGTTTTGATGTGAACAACCCAAGCAAACTTGTTGAGCTCAAGACAGTTGGCGTGATTGACCCAGCTCGCGTAACCAAGGAGGCAATCCAGAATGCCGTTTCTATTGCCGGAACTGCTATCACTATGGGTGCCTTGGTGGTTGAAATCCCAGAAGCTGACAAGGGAGATGCAGATATGGGTGGTATGGGTGGCATGGGCATGATGTAAAGGACGGACGCTTTTAAAGGGAGGTGACTCCTCCCTTTAACGTCGGGCTTTGCCCTCATGAATCCCACCCGTTAGGATAAAATAACCTGAAGTGAATTCAGGTTATTTTTTTACCATGCTTCGCTCCTGACCCCCACCCAAGCAGAATTCAAAAACCCGGAATGAATCCGGGTTTTTTCATGCTTAACATTCCCTAAAACGAAAAGAGCCCCGATGAGAGTCGGTGACTCTGATCGGGGCGGGTGCCCAGGGTGACGTGATGCTCAGGTGAGCTGCTTGGCCGTCTCCGGATCGTCGCTGAACGTGATCGTCCAGCTGTTCGTCAGCTCGTCGCGCGTTGCGATGGCCGAGTACTTCCCGACCAGCTCCGCCGCACCGACCTCGAGGTCGGTCATGTTGGTGATGAGCTGGGCGGCGATGTCGAGACGGTTGCCGGGGTCGGCGAAGCGGTGCGGGTCACAGACGCCGGCGGCGTAGTGCACGAGCAGACGGGTGTTGGTCGGGATCATGTCCTCGTGGAGGAAGAACGTGCCGTTCTTGTTCACCACGATCTTGTTGATCGAGTCGAACTCCCAGTCACCGCGCAGGTGCCACCGGATCAGGTCCCACGGGGCGATGGTGCGGGAGCCGAAGGGCAGCTCGGCGAAATACACCGTGCCGTTCCGCTCGCGGTACACCATGCTGTACGGGTCCACGTCGTGGACCGCCAGGCGCAGCAGCCGGATGTTCGGGTCCTGCTCATCGCGGTACTTGATGATGAGGTCGCGCAGTTCGGCCATGCGGGGCATGTGCGGGTCGATCTCGAACACCATCAGTCGGGCGTCGAGTTCGGCCAGCAGCTCCGTTGCGATCTGCTCGATCTCGGTTGGGTTGTTCTTTGGTGCACGGCGCTCACGCCATGCGTTCCACAGGCTCTTCACCAGTGTCTCCTTGGGGTGCGAGTCGATACCGGGGTGGCATCAACGAGAGGTATATTATAACACTTATGCTATAAAATAGCAATATGTGTATGTCCATGTAAAAAACGAAATCCCCGCCTCAATGCGAGCGAGAACTTCGCTCACGCCTGGCGGGGTAGGCGTGGAGTAGGGCGTTGATCACCTGCGGGTGCGGGCGATCGTCGCGTCACGGTTGATGGCATGGCGCACCTCGTGTTCGGTCCCGTAGGGCCGAGCATGGTGCCAAGCGGACAGACTGACTCGCGTGCCTGCCGCAAGGTGGACGACGGTGCCGTGCCCGACGTAGGGGTCGCCTACGGTGAGAACGTGACTGTCGATGCCACCGAGATGGAGCTTGAGCCATGCGACGCCACCCATCTCGTGGGCATGCAGACCACCGGATTCGAAGCTCCAGAGCGATCCACGCGCGGCGCGGTCCTCGGCGGACTGACTGTCCCAGGCGCGGCTGAGCTCTTCGGCTCCATCGCGACTGTCGAACACGATGCTTCCGTCGTCACCGTGGCGCAGGAGCCCACGCTGAGTCCGGCCACTGCCTCGTCCGAAACGACGCGTTGCCAGGGGCACCTTGCCGGCGACGAGCCAGCCGGGAACTCGGGGGTGGATCTGCACCGCTTCGAAGCGGATGCTTGCCATCTGTTCTTCGTCCATTGTGAGGACCGAAGCTGCCATGTAATGTACTCCTTGTTGGGGTGCACCGGTTTGTGCACAAGGGCAGATTATACAAGCTTATGTTAAATTAAGCAATACTTATAAACAGTGGTCAGGCCGCCTGCGCTCCAGGCCCAACACCATGATTCTCAGCCTTGCTGCCAAAGCCTTGGTCGGGGGCGTTAAAGAAGTTGATGAAGGTTACGCGTTCGACGTCTTCCGCAAATGGGGGAGTCGGTGTGCCGGGCTCTATAATATCGTGCTGTGTAGGGACGAATAGTGCATCTGCGTCGGCCATGCCGGCAGCCGTTGCAACTCGAGATGCCGTTGACCCGAGGAAGAATGCTGCAGTTCCGTTTGGGCGACGAATCATTTTCATGTTGCCGCCCTCGTGCCAGCCAGATGCATCCACCGTGACGTTTGGATAAATCCACTTTCCATCACTTCCGGCTGTTGGGTCGAAGTAGGCATCAGAGCCAACATCAACACGACAACCTTCTTGGCTTTCCCAGCGAGCCAATGTGCCAAATCCTTTGTCGGAGTGTAACTGACCCCGTTCAAAGCCTTGTCCGCTCAGGTAAGCCAGTCCACGTAGGGGTCCATCGACAACGCTTCCATCGGGGCGAAGGACGATTTTGGCAATCCCGCGATACGCTGTGTCGCACTCAAGTGCGTACAGACACTCGGTGAAGATTCGCTTGCCTTCGGCATGGATTGGTTCGGCCAGTTCGAAAAATCGTAGAACCTCTGGCGGCATCGGCCCCCAGCCCTGCTGTTCATGAATAGCGGTAAGCTCAGCCAGCATGTCTGAGTGGTAGTGAATGTAGTCTTTGTTGTCGATTGCTTCGCGTTTTGGAAAATCAGTCCCAAGGACATCATTTTCGAAGCGGCGTGCCGTAAAGCCACCGGGTTTACCCGGCCGTTCTACCCGGGTGCGGTAGAGGTGCCAATAGTCTAAATCGTCGAGTTCTGGCTCGATGCGCACTTCATCTGTTGCGGGATCATAGAGACGTTGAATGTAGGCTTCGGATGGTCGGGGCAAGCGTCGCATTTCAACCAGTGCATCGGCGAGCTCTAAGAACTGGTCTGGGCTGGTGGAATCCGCAACTGCAACAAACATGCGATCACGTAATTCTCTTGCAAAACTGGCGCCGTATTCTTGAGGATGCATCGCCTCGACAGACACAACATCACTTGGCAATACTTCGCCATCAAAAAAGCCCTTGTCCTCAGCCACAGTACCCTCCAAATTATGACCATAATTGTACTGCAATTCTAAAATCTCGAGCAAGCACGAGCAAAATAAAAACAGCCGATTTTACAACCGACTGTTTTGGTGGAGGTGTTTATTCGGCTGAGTCGTGCTCTTGGGTGAGGTAGTTCACTTCATTCACCACATCGAGCAAAGCCTGAGCTTTTTTGTCTTCGTCTTCAATCTGCTGTGCGATATCAAAGGCTGGTTGCACCAATGATTTATCGTCAGACGCGCGCAAAATTTCCATGTAAGTATCGAACTTCTGTTCTGGTGGTAAGTCTAGATGGCCAACCAGAGGTGACAGTTGCTCAAGAGCGTGTTGCTTCACAGACATAAGTTCGTCGTCATCGCCAGAGCCGCTACCGATTGGACCGTTTGAGCCGACGATAGCAGGAGTCTCTTCGGCTGGTTCTGGTGCGGGTGCGGGTGCGGGTATTTCAGGTTCTGGAGTGTCTTCAAGCGGCGCAGAAACAGTCTCTTGGTTTACCGGGGTTGCCTCTGCAGCGCCAACACCTGGTTCTGCTTCCGCTTCTGGCGCAGCGACTGGCTCCGGGATAACCGGTTCGGTTGGTACGGTTGGCACAGCTGCTGGCGCTGGCACGGCCGAGTCATCAGCAGGCGCAGCCATTGCCGCATCATCAACGCCACTATCAGCCAACGCTTGCGTGACTTGATCGTTTACTAAATTTTCATCTTGGACATTATTGCCTTGGTCCATAAGGGCCCACCCTTCTCAGACATTACTTTTGGTGCAATTACAGAAATAATAGCATAACCGCATTGGGGTAATAAAGGGGCAACTGTTGTTTGCGGTCTGCTAAAATATTGTCACGACTAAGAAGCGGGGGACTATGCTAGACGATCTGCGGATTATTGCCAAGCGTGACAAGAGTGATTTACTCGGTATTGCTGAAAAACAAATAGAGCAACTGGCGACGGAGTTTACGGTAAAGATTGATGGCGAGAAGGTGGAGAATATTGTCTTTGCCGGTCTGGGCGGATCGGCCGTTTATGCCGAAATGGCGAAGACATGGCCTGGCGTGACCGTGCCGTTTGAGGTTGTGCGCGGCTATGATGTGCCAAGCTACGTTAGCAATAACACCTTGTTTATTGCAGCCAGCTACTCCGGAAATACCGAGGAAACCATGTCGGCGACCGAGCAAGCCCATTCGAAGGGTGCCCAGATTGTCATTATTTCTGCCGGCGGGGCATTAGTGGAATTTGCCAAGGCCAAGAAACTAGGCCTTATTTCGCTTAACCCTGACTTGCCGCAACCGCGACTGGCCACATTTGAAGGCTACAAGGCGACCGTTTCAATTCTTGAGGCAGCCGGTGTGTGCCGAAATTCGCTTGATGTACTTGATGTGGCAGCTATGAACTTGAAGAACACAACACAAGACTGGCGTCCTGACGTGCCAATCTCAAAGAACACCGCTAAACAACTCGCTCTCGAGCTAATGGGGCGCTCGATTGTGATTTACGGCGGTCCATATATCGCGCCAATGGAATACAAGTGGAAGATAAGTTTTAACGAGAACGCTAAGAATATTGCCTGGGCGAACCAGTATCCTGAGCTTAATCACAATGAGTTTATTGGCTGGACCTCACATCCTACGGACAAGCCGTATGCGCTTATTAACCTCATTTCGCCCGATGAGCACCAGCGTGTTCAGAAGCGTTTTCAGGTCAGCGACCGTCTATTATCGGGACGCAGGCCTCATCCGAATACAGTCGAGGCGGAAGGTGAAAGCCAGATTGAGCAAATGTTATGGCTCAGTATGTTTGGCGACTTTGTGAGTTTATATCTCGCGATTTTGAACAATGTTGACCCCGAGCCGGTTGAGCTCGTCGGGAAGCTTAAAGATGCAATGAAGCAGGAGGACTAAATGTCAGACGAAGAACAGCAACAGTTGGACGAGTTTCGCCAGTCGGTAGATACGTCAAAGTTTGTAAATGAGCCGTATGTACGAAGGGTGGAGAAGCCATGGGGCTATGAGCTGCATTGGGTGCCGGATGGATTTCCGTACATGGGAAAACTAATCCATGTTGATGAGGGCAAGCGCTTGAGCTTGCAGGTGCACGATGAAAAACAGGAAGCATTCTTCCTATTTGACGGTGAAATGATTGCACAGCTCGAGACTACTGATGGTGACATGGAGGATTTTGTTATGGAGCCCAACAAAGGGTATGTTGTAGGGTTTGGTCAGAAGCACCGTCTGGTTGGCGGGAAGGGCGGTGGAACAATCATTGAGGCATCTGCGCCTGAGACGGGGAATACATTCCGGCTTGAAGACGACTATAATCGTTCAACAGAAACTGAAGCTGCGCGTGAAGAGCGCAATAAAGAGGCGGCTAGTTAGGGTTGTAGGTTTGCATAATCGCGGCAGCGCGATTTTCGATATCACCGTACTTTTCAGAGTAGGTGAATGTACCAGTTACTGTGGTGCCGTCACTCTGTCGCACAAAATACACAGTAGTTTTTGATGATGCACCATCGCGATACGATGTTTCATACGTAGCTTTGAAGGATGGTTCGGTTTCAGTGCCATAGTTCTCGTAGTCAATGTTGGATATTGTAGCTTCGGCAGTTGCCTGATACTCCTTGTCAGCAATTAGTCCCATATTGTTCTCGACTTGCCTAATAAAGTCTTCAGCGTCAACCTTCTCGTTTGGGTGCGCGACGGTTATCTCGGTTCTGTCAGTCGAGCTCTTGTCTTTTGGCGTTGCAAGAACATTGAAGCTTTCAACCGATTCATATTCGATAACATCCCAATCAGCCGGCATGCCGATACTAAAATCTGCATCCTCGCCAACGTACTCGGTAAGGTTCGAATCTTCAATACTCAGATTAGTGGATTCATCGTCATTCGATGATACGGTGTTGTTTGAGTCCTGTGATGCCGCGTAAATGGATATGCCGAGCAGGAACAGTAAGATGCCACCACCAATTAAGGCAATGAGTTTAATATTGGGTCCACTTTTTTGATTAGGTGGCTGGTAGCCATCATATTGTTGGTACTGCGGTTGCTGCTGTGGGTATTGCTGGGGGTAGTTGTTTTGTGGGGGCATTTTAGTTGGCCTGAACG
This sequence comes from Saccharimonadales bacterium (SeqCode), assembly GCA_052031955.1. Classification (GTDB taxonomy): domain Bacteria; phylum Patescibacteriota; class Saccharimonadia; order Saccharimonadales; family JBPEXE01; genus JBPEXE01. The sequence continues at coordinate 1,442 of JBPEXE010000017.1, read as the reverse complement.
CTATTCATAATAGTATCGATTGAGCTTTTAAGATTCCGATAGTCCTCGGACATCGTAAATGACCCGTGAATAGCACCAAGATTCTCAACCAGCCAGTATTTGAGTTCAACATCATACGATGCATTAGTCTGTTTGGCGTTGAATGTTATCGATATTTTGGGAAACTCATCTTCAAAATCGCCGCTTGTTTTAAGGTTCTCAATTTCCCAAGAGTTGCTACCAACGAACCGTCCAGACTCTAGCTCATCAAGAACGTCGTAAACTTCCTGAATAAGCGCGGCTTGCGTCATTGACGGATAGAAAGACACGGCTATTTGTGATGGGTCCGGGTTGGTCGCCACTTCAACCGGTGGTCGGGAAATTACGGGGCCACCTCCAAAATCATAGCTCTGGTGCTCCCAGTCGACTGGCATTTCCACGCTATAGGTGCCGTTGCTCGACTCAACGCGAGCCAGCTCGTATGAGCCACCACCCACGACCTGCATAATCGCAAAAATGAACAGAAATAAAGCGACGACGCCGCCAAGGATGAAAAGAATTTTCTTTACATTAAAACGTCCGCCAATTTGACCACCCGTTGATGCCGTCTGGGTTTGCCAGTCTGGTGAATATTGTTGCTGGGAAACTGGTTGCTGCGGGTAACTTTGATCGTATTGAGGAGGAGCGACTTGTTGAGGATATTGCTGTACAGGAGTCACAACTGGCTGCTGGGTTGGGTCGGTTTGCTGTGGGAATTGCTGAGCAGCCTGCTGTTGAGGCGGATACGGGGGTTGTTGCTGCGGCTGAAAGCTCTGGCCTGGCTGCTGTTGGTTATTTTCGTCTTCCATACCCGTTATTTTAGCATGAGCACTTTACAACGCAGATAGTGCTTTTACAGGGTGTCGACGAAGTTCTCGTTTATGCCGTTCTGAATCCAATAAATGAAAATGACAGCGAAGAGAATAAGCGCAACTAAAATGATGGTCCGCTGCTTCTCGGTAATTCTAAACTGACGCCGCTTCATGACGCCGTGATTTTTTGTTTCCACTTTCTTAGCTTTCTTGGGCATCGAGCACCTCCGGGTTTAGTAGTTCACCAATCACAACCAGTCGGTCGGTGGCGGTCCAAAGCGGCGTGCAGGTGTAGAGCGTCGCGATTGGCTCTTCGGTATTGTCTTCGATTTGGACGGCTGTCGCAGGCACAATTTTTACCTCGCGCACACGATACACATACTCTGTACCTTCCCACCAAATCGCGAAGGTGTCGCCCTCGACAATCTTATCCAAGTGATAGAACGTTGCCGGGCTTGAGTAAGACCAGCGGTGGCCAACGATGACCGTGTTGCCACCTTGGTCAGGCGTGCTGGTTTCTGGCCGGAGCCAGGCGCCGAGATGGACGTTACTAGGATCTGCGCCAACTACAATTTCCTCGTCGAGCGCAATGCTCGGAAGAACGAGATGGTT